>JAOZSB010000234.1 GCA_029939895.1 Desulfobacterales bacterium | reverse complement strand
AGTGCCCAAATCCAATTGAAATTATTCGATTTTTAACGGGACACTACTGACCATTCACAGTATATTTCCCGATTCTTTTATAATTACTGCATGAAGAATTTAAAATATTAAGAGCATCTTTTTTTGATGGTTTATAGTCTGGGGAAGCTCCTTCTCCAAATTTATAGCGAAGAATAATAAAGGCGAATTTTTCCTTTAAACTTACTAATCCTACACTTTTTTCTCTTAGGATTGTTGAGACTTCCTGATTATGGCTATTCGTCATTTCAAGGCCTAAGTCTTCGAGCGTAAGTGTTTTCACAGGTGACTGCGGTTTAGCCTCATCAGGAAATTTCAACTCATCTTCAAGCAAATTTGAATAAGATGATGCTGTCTCCATTTCTGCACTAATAACACCAACCATATAATAATACCCATTTTTAAAAACAACATAGAAAACTAATGCCTTGTCATTAAAAGTACTGGAAAACTTTTCAGCCTCTATTCCATTAATATCAATTGTATCATGAACACTGTTGTCGTTCACCCCAATTTTTTTGGCATATAATATTGCCATTTGTTTTAAATTTACGGAACTTGATAGTATTTTTCCATTACCCTGTCGCTCTGTAAGCCAGATGATTTTGGAATCAGTATCTTTATAAATAATGGTTGAGGGATGAAGTTCCTTATGCTGATTTGCGTTTGCAGTTATTGAGAACTCAACACCATAGGGCTTAACCTGGACAAGCGATGAGTCTTTCGTGTTTGTACTCGTATCCATCGGTTTTGTACATGATAACTGCGGCAACGATAATAGAAATAAAGCAATGATTATCCAAAGTGTCTTTTTTGGCATTTTTATTCTCCAGTCGTTAATTGTTGAGCAAACAAATTCATCATCTACTTTACTTTGATCTCGATACTTCCTTACTGGTTCTGTTCAGGATAAATCTAATTAAGCAATTTCTAAAAATGTCAGGCACGATTTCCCGTACTTTTTTGTTTTTATGAGTTCCAGGGGACTTTCGGCAGTTGGTGTTTCTTTGGCTGAATGTTCAATGACAATCATGGCTGAGGGGTTTATTGCGCCTGAGGCAAGGAGGTTTGTCAGTGCTTTTGTGATCAGGCCCTGTTCATAGGGCGGGTCCATGAAGACAAGGTCAAAGTGCTTTTCATACTCCCTGAGGCAGTCGAGGTTTTTGGAAATATCCCAGTTGATAACCCTTGTTTTTTGTTCTGCGCCAACGGTTTTGATGTTTTTTTTCAGGATGTCCAGGGAGTTTTTACTGGAGTCTATAAACAGGGCAGATGCAGCACCCCGGCTGATGGACTCGATTCCGAGTGCGCCGGTTCCGGCAAAAAGGTCGAGAACCGTGGCTCCCCTGAGGTTAAAGGATTCGTCGGAGCCGATGATGCTGAAAAGTGCTTCCCTGGTTCTGTCGGATGTCGGCCGGATATCCAGTCCTTTGGTGACCTGGAGTTTTCTGCCCTTTAGTTCTCCTGCAATTACTCTAAGTTTCATCGTTGAGTTTCTTCAGCTTCTTGTGCAGATAGCTTCTCTCGACACCAATAACCTCTGCGGTTCTTGTAATATTATTGCTGTTTTCGTCGAGTTTTCTTTTTATGAATTCCTTTTCAAAATGCTTTTTTGCTTCCTTCAACTGGCTTGGGGAGAAAAGCTGTTCCTCTACGGAACCCCGCAGGGTAACGGCTCCTGGGTTGTATGGTGCAGGGATGTCCGATGCCTCAATTGTTTCTCCTAGGGCCATGATGGTTAGACGTTCCACCAGGTTTTTCAGTTCCCGGACGTTGCCGGGCCAGCCATAGGCGCATAGAAAATCGAGTCCTTTTTTTGACATGGTTTTAACCTTGCTGCTGTTCTGGCTGGAGCAGTCCTTTAGGAAGGTGTCCACCAAAAGGGGCAGGTCATCAAGCCTCTGTCTCAAGGGGGGAACCTCAATGGGTATTACGTTGATTCTATAATAAAGGTCTTCCCGAAAAGTTCCATCTTCAATTGATTTTTCCAGATCCTTGTTGCTGGCTGCCATAACCCGGACGTTTACGGACAGTGTTCTGCTTCCGCCGACGCGCTGGAACTTCTGCTCCTGGAGTGCCCGCAAAATTTTGGCCTGGGTCTTCATGCTCATGTCGCCAATTTCATCAAGAAATATCGTGCCGTTGTTGGCAAGCTCGAACTTGCCTATTTTTTTGGATGCTGCACCGGTAAAGGAACCTTTTTCATGACCAAACAGCTCGCTTTCAATAAGCTCCTCCGGGATTGCAGCGCAGTTTACATCCACCATTGGTTCAGATGCCCGGCTGCTGAACTGGTGGATTGTCTTGGCGACCAGTTCTTTGCCAGTACCGTTTTCACCGGTTATTAAAATCCACGCATCGGTTGGAGCTGCCACGGCAATCTGCTGCCTGAGTGCGTTTATGCACTCGCTGTTACCGTTTATGGAATGTTTTTCCAGGGTCTTTTTTCTCAGGTATTTATTTTCCTCTTCAAGCTGCCTGAATTTAAGGGCGTTGTTTATGGTCACAATAACCTTGTCAATGGAGAGTGGCTTTTCTATGAAGTCAAAGGCCCCCAGTTTTATGGCCTTGATTGCGGTTTCAATTGTGCCGTGACCAGTAATCATTATTACCTGTATGGCCGGGTTTTCTTTTTTTATCTCCTCCAGAGTTTCCAGGCCGTCAATGCCAGGCATCCAGATGTCGAGCAGCACCAGATCCGGGGATTCGGCTTCTATTACTTTCAGTGCCTCATACCCGTTGCCGGCTGTGGATGTCTCGAACTCTTCATCAGACAACAGGCCCTGCAGGGATTTCACTATTGAGGGTTCATCATCGACTATTAAAATTGAGGGGTTCATAATTTTATCTCCCAAATAATTTAGTTAAATATGCCTGATAAAAAATGTCTTCGCATCCAATATCTGAGTTGTAAAAAAAACAGATTCACAAAAAGAGGTTACCCTTTAGAAATAATAATTTCAAGTCCATTGGAGGCATCAGGTGCAATTACTTTGAAAAAAGCAAAAAAAAGTTAAAAAAAACGTTTTTCATGATGGTAAATTACGACAGGTTATTGTATGATAAAAATATAATGTATTTTTTAAGAAATTTTTATAGCTATTTTCATTGCTTTAAGATAATTAATTTTAAGTTTTATTTGCAAAATATTTTTACAAGGAGGCTATTATGTCTGAAATAATGTCGGGGAAACTTGTCAAACTCATTGAAAATAACGCAGACCAACTCGCAAAAAACTGGGTTGCTGACGTTAGCAAGCACCCCGCAACAAAAAAATACCATTACCGCACCGATAAAGAGCTGCACGGGTGGGCTTTCGATGTTTACAGTCACCTTGGCAAATGGATATCACAGGATACCACAAAGGAAATAATTGCAGAACACTACACAAAATTAGGTAGTATTCGCAAGGAGCAGGAATTTAAGCTGTCCGAGCTTATCCAGGCTCTGATCCTGGTAAGACGGCATCTTTGGGTGAAAGTGCTTGCAGATGGACTCCTTGATTCTGCCATGGATTTTTATATTGCAATGGAGTTGAATAACCGGGTTGTGCTTTTTTTCGACAGAGCTATCTATTATGCCTCGGTTGGATACGAAAAATCTTAATATCCAAAAAAAGCTCAAAGTTTCGTTTTGCGGTGTCTGGATTAATCCAGCCTGCGTTGAATTATTATGTTCTCGCTGCGGATGCCTTACAAAGCTGGGTTGATAAAAAAGTTTAAGTTTTTATCATTGACAAATAATTTTTTGTTTTAGTAATTTTTTTAGTGAAACACTACGTAAAAAATATATAATGGTTTATCATATCAATTTTTTTTAATTTTTCTCTTGCATTTATATTTTTTATCATGTAATATTTCCGAAATCGTAAACGTCCTGTCTTGCCAAGAAGGGCAGATAAGTGCTGATGGTCGAGTTTTACAGTAGTAAGCCGTATCCTCCACTTTTTGACGTTAGGAAAATCTATGAAAGGAGGATGATGTATAAATGGCTCAAGGTACTGTAAAATGGTTTAGCAATCAAAAAGGCTTTGGTTTTATTGAGCAAGAAGACGGAGCAGATGTATTCGTTCACCACACAGCGATCAATACAGATGGTTTCAGAACACTCAATGAAGGCGATCGCGTAACTTTTGACATTGAGCAGGGAAGAAAAGGTCCTGCCGCTGCAAATGTAGTCATCGTCTAAGTGCAAAATTTAATTTTGTTTTTTTTAAAGGTGTCCCGTGCATAGCATGGGGCACCTTTTCTCGTTGGTTTTTTGGGTTTTGCTCAACTTGTCCTCACGCTTTGCAGAGGGCTTTTTTTTTATTGGATTGACGGATTACACAGCCTAACAACTTCTCCAAGGTCTGGCAGATTTTTAAAATCAATTTCCTGGGTGGAAACCGATGAATCAAAATTCCCCTGGGCTGTTATTGAATTGCCCGGCATGGTGTATAAAAATGAAACGCTCCTGGCTTTTGGAAGTATTCCAACTTTTATTTGAGAAAGAAAAATTCCAGCATCAAGAAGCTTTTTTATTAGCACCCTCAGGCTATTGCTGTGGGTCGCTGTGATACAAAATCGCAGATCTCCGATTTGATGGGGCTTGATTTCGAAAAACTGTATGCGCCTCATCATCAGGGCTACAAGGTCGGTTGCGTTATCGCCCAGGGAAATGGTTGCATCCTTTGAAAGGTTATAGCATGCGTCAGCTGGCGACAGATGCGCCATGTATGCGAATTCATCATTATTTAAATATGCTGCAATCCCGGTACACGTAGCCACCCCCGCAGTAAACAGGCTTTTCCGGCTGTCGGATTTCAGCAGATCACCAACATCAACCCGCCTTGTTTTGCCCCTTGATGCAATATTATTTTTTGATGGTATTAGATTTTTTTCAGTCTGTTTTTCAATTGTTGCGACCATGGGCAGAAACAATTCCTCCTCAGACTCCTGATAGTAGCTGGTAACGACTTCATTTTCGTCTTTTTCCACAAGGATCTGCCATTTAAAGCCCCCAACATTAAATGATTGATAGCTGCTTAAAACCTTGATGCCACGATAATCATCTATTACGATTTCACCTGATGAGCCTTGATGGCTTTGAATAACACTTGAATCAATTTGTTTACTTAAAACCGTGTCGTCATTTATAAACCGTGACTCTGTCAGCATGAGGTGATGTTGATTTACAAGATATGCTTCACCGGTCAGGCCGAGCCCGGATCTTTGAATCAGCAATTTATTCAAGCGATTGATAGAGAGTTGTAATGCGACCCAGCCTTTACACCGATTGTTGCTGGTTAAGGGCAGGACATAGAATGCCGCGGGTTCGTCTGAAGCGCCATAGTATTCAAAATCAACATATGAAATCTGTGTGGGCCTGCTTTGAATTGTTTTCCCCAAAGCTGTGTCGCCGTATGGCCCGTTGAAAAGGCTTGTTTGATTGTCATCCTCCATTTTAACCGAATAAAAAACATCGCCAGTCTCATCAATAAATAACAAGTCATAAAAAGAAAACAGGTCATACACAAAGAATTGCTCGATTTCATTATTGATTTCAAAAAATTTTTTTCTATCAATTTTTCCAGATAAAGCTGTTTTGATTCCGCAAAAATAATTCAGCAGCTTTGTTTGCGTTTCCGTGTTTTGTATTATCGATTTTTGCTCATTGAGCCAGCCAAGCATTTTCTGGGTTTTTTTTGTTCTAACCTGTGTTAAAAGCGTGAATTCTCTGTCCCTGTATTCATTATAGCTTTTGGGCTTTGAATCAATCTTATTTTCACAGCCAGAAATACAAAGCAAAGTTAAAGACATAATCAGGGCAAACCAGGCAACAGGAGATAGAGTTTTTTTATGCATGAGCAAGCTGTTTTCCTAATAAGGTTTTTGAAATCAGGTGCGGGCCTTTCTGGATGGCCCGTGGCCTCGGCTTTTTCAGGGGATTATCCTTTACTCACGCAATATAAAAGGACTGTTTATTGCGTGAGTAAATGATGCGGTTTTTTTTGGTTATGCTTGAAAGCTTTGGCCGATTATTTCTCGGTCATGTCCCATGCTTCCTGGAATTTCTTTAATCCAAAGTCAGTAAAAGGATGCTGGAAGCTGTCCCTGTATACTGCCATGCCGGCGGTGGTGATATGGGCGCACATTAACGCAGCATCTACAAGCTGTTTGCCTGTTCTGATTGCAGCAACAATTACTTCGCTCTGATACCCGTAATTATCAACGATCTCGACTATGGAGCTGATGTATTCATCTGTGTTTTCTCCTGCGCTTTCCTTCCAGCCTACAAAAGGGGATATAAATGTAGGATTCGTGCGAAGTGCCTGGATTGCCTGGCTGGCGGAAAATATCAGAGTTACGTTAGTTTTCACGCCTGCTTCGCCCAGTTTTTTTGAGGCTATGAGACCGGCTTCATTACAGGGGATTTTGATTACAAAATTATTTGAGATGTCAGCCACTTCCTTGGCCTGGGTTATCATCTCGTCTGCATTATCGAGGTGTGGGTTTATCTCTACGGAAATCGGGAAATCAATGCCTTCGAATTCCTTTGCAAGTTCTGTAACAACGGTTTTAAAATCCTTGCCCGAAAGATATATGTGTTTCGGGTTTGTGGTTACGCCGTCAATGCCCCATTTGTCGTAAGCGTATGTGATTTCATCTAGCTTTGCGCTATCTAAAAAATACTTCATTTTTGCTCCTAATAAATTTAAAATGTTAACGAGATTTTGATTTTTATATATTTCAGGACTAATGGTTATGAAATAAGAAAAAACCCCTTAATAAGTGTATTTGCAGTTTGCATGAAAGTAAAGACTAAGATGTTACAATTCTTTCATATTTTGTTGTGGGCAGTAAATAAACTAATAAAAAAGTCTGCCCGTGGCAGTTTGTGAATATTGATATGTGACTGTTGATTACATATTTATAATTTTTTAATTGATTCAGTTTTTATAATCAAAAACAATTATAAATTTT
>JAOZSB010000024.1 GCA_029939895.1 Desulfobacterales bacterium | reverse complement strand
AGTGCCCAAATCCAATTGAAATTATTCGATTTTTAACGGGACACTACTGAAAAAATATATCTTTATATTGCTTTTTCAAAAGGAACAAACCTTGGAACTATCAGGGCCTGGATAAAAGCCTTTGAGGCAATGAAGCAGGATGGAACCTATGAGAAGATTATGAAAAAGCATAAATACGGCAAAATGCTTATGACATTTGACAGGCCCTTTTAACCCTTGACTGCCGGGTGCAAAAAGGATGCAAACCAAAGATGAATGAAACATCAGCTCTGTTGTCCCCTGGAATCTCAATGGCCTGGCTTTTAGTTACTGCCGCAGGCATGTTGATTTTTTCCTTGATAGAGGCCTGGATTGCTGCCTTGATTATCTACGGCAAGGTCGCATACTTAAAGAAAATATTTCCTGCAACGCAAAATCTGGTTCGCTCCCATGTGGACTACACCATCATGACTGCCCTGCTTGCAATTATCTACCTTTCCTGCCTGCATCTCAACATTGAACTGCCCGGGGCAATAATTGTAATTTTATGTGTCGGAGCAGTATACAACCCCTTTGGCTACCTTGTTAAGGCAGTAAACCCCAAAGCAGGACAAAGCGAAACCATGATTGGCAGGATAGCTGTTTGCAGTGGTTTTCTCCCTGCTACAATCGGTTTTGCTTATTCCATGTGCGTTATAATAAAAGCTCTGGCATTGAAGTAATTCAAATTCAGGTCAATGTGGAAGTTTGCTCTATCCCAGGAAAATTTTACCATCTTTTTCAAAAACCGGAATACCTGCGGCCTTTGCAGTCAGCGTAACGGGGCGACCAAAAAGGAGTTCAAGAATATTTCCAAGCCCGCCTTTTTCCGTGGCAAGTTTTCTTATGTGCCTGTCGTACATGAACATCTCGTTCAGACCATCCATCCCTTGTTTGCCCTGCGTGGCTCTGGCCTGGGCAATGAATTTTTCCATATCACTGAATTTGCATTTTTTGTGGTGGGTCATTGCAAGGTCAAGAATTTGAGGATCATTTTCAAAAAGCATTTCCCTGGTCAGCCTGTTAACAGCGTATGCAGCCTCAATCGCCTGGGTGTCCCAGCATTTCAGGAGCCGGCACTCAAGGGGCCTGTGCAGGTAGATACTGCATGATGATTTTTCAGGCAAAAAAAATACACACTCCGAGGTTCCCTTTTTTGATTTAATCTTAATTATATCGGTGCAGCCCGGGAGAATCGCATCCTTAACATTATCAAAACCAGGCTCTCCCCTGCGTATGGTAAACAGGTTTTCCAAATCAAATGCCCGATCCTGGATAAGCTCAATATCTTCTGTATGGAGGGCAGGGCCGCCCTTTTTGCAGCATGTACCGCATTGCAGGCACCCTGTTTCATTGTCGGGCTGTTTCATTGGGTTCCTTTTTTTTACTGCTGTATCAGCCAGCCTGATTAGGCAGCATGGCAAACAATTATTCTATCATAGCCTTGTTTATGCTTTCAAGGTCATCGGGAGTATTAACATTTAAAAAAGAAAGAAATTCAGGGTCAACTTCACTGATTGCCGGTTCCAGGAGTTTTTTAACCTTAACGCTTTTAAAGAAACTTCTGATCTTGTAATCACCACGGTTAATGCGTTCTTCAATGTGGTGGAGGCAGTTTTTTGAATAAACAGCAAAAAGTGGCTCCAGGCCTGCACTTGTTTCAGGGATTACAATTTCAACTCCAGGGACGGCTTCAGAAACAATTTTTTCTATAAGTCCCTTTGATGGAAAAGGTGCATCGCAGGCTGTAAAAAATGCATACCTGGTTTCGCAAAGTTTTAAGCCGGAGTGGATTCCAACGAGCGCGCTTTTCACGTTGAAAAAATCAGATGTAATCGTTGCATCCAGGTGGGTGTATAGAGCAGGGTTTGATGCCACAATCACGATTCGGTCGAAGACTTCTTTATAGACCGAGTAAACACGGCCTATGATAGATTTTCCGCCTATTTTTAGGAACGCCTTATTCTTTCCGGAAAATCGTGAATTCAGGCCACCAGCTAAAATTATTCCCGTGCAGTCAGTTAACATGGATTAGGGTATATGAAAAAAAAAAGATAATATCAAGAGCCAGTTTTAAAATGTACAACTGGGTTCACCAGGACATTGGCAACTGGCGGTCAAAGGATTTGAGCAAAGAACAAATTAAAAAAAGGGCTACTTCCGGGACAGCAGAATCCAGGCAGCAGTTAGGCATGCAGTGGAAAAAGCAGTGAGAAGGGACAGGGACGGCCAGACAGTCAATATATCACCGCCCTTTACAAATATATCAAGAAAGGAGTTGAGCGCCCAGGCAAGGGGTGAAAAAGCACTGATTTTTTGCATGAAAGAGGGCATTGCATAAACCGGAACCATGACTCCGCCCAGGGCTGCTGCGGCTACAATAGAGATAGGCCCGAACATGGATGCCTGCTCAAAGGTTTTAGATGCAGCACCAAGGAGAATCCCGTAGGAAACTGCTGCAAAGGCTGCGCATACAGCAACCGCAGCAGCAGAAAAAATGTGGGGGCCGATCTCGAACTCCGGGGTTCCCATGAGGGGAAGCACAAATTTTCCCATGAAAAAAATCAGGGTAAACTGCGCCCCGCAGACCATCAAAAAGGCCGCAGCCTTGCCGAGGATCACCTGCCCCATGGATATGGGGGCCGCATAAATACGCAGGAGCATCCCCTGTTTCCGTTCGCCTATCAAGGAACCCGCCATTGGCACGACAATGAAGAATATCCCGAAAAGTGCCCATGCAGGGACGTTTTGCTGAACCGAACTTGGGATGGTAGTAAAGCCGAGCCTGGAAACAGTACGCTCCTCAAGCTTTATAACAGGCTGGTTTATCCATTCGGTTTGAATGGCTGGAACCATGGCCCTCAAGCTCTCAAGAGTTTCTGCATCTGGCTCATCCCCTGTTCCCATCGATTTATAGATTATCCTGGCCATTTTTTCTGGAAATATCTGCCCAAAAGCTTCTGCTTTAAACTCAATCTCAAGCCCTGTAACCGCACGTTTCAAGGCATTTTGCGCTGATGACTTGAAACTTCCCCGTGCTGTTGGATCAAAATAGAGTCCAATGGGGACATCGACTTTACTCTTGTGAGCAATTTTTTGGGCAGCCTTTTGAGAAGTATTAAGTGCTGCATCTTGTGTGGATTTTCCAGGCAGGGCAGGGGGCTGCTTTACTTCTGATTTTTCAGTAAAAGCAAGAAGCGCAAGCTTCATTGCCTGTTTTTTGAGTGAGGCACTCGCCCCCCTGGGGATTACAACACATAAAGGATACCTGCCGTCAAGTACGAGACCTCTTCCAAGTGCTTCATCTATTACTTCTCCCTCCACGGTTTTTAAGGGAGTAATTCCAGCCTCCTTGAAAAGTACTTCTATCTCCCTGCCAAGGCGGTCATTATCTTCATCTGCCAGAACTATAGCAATGCCGGAATCGCCCATCATTTTCAGGACGTTTTCCTGAACAAGGGAAATGATAAGCACCAGAACCGCCGGCATGAGAAACAGCACCAAAAGCCCTGCCCGATCACGCTTTAACAGGATAAGTTCCTTTACTATGACGGCATAAAGAGCATTCATGGTCAGTCCCTCAACTTTTTCCCGGTCAGCTCCAGGAACAAACCGCCGAGATTTTCTGCATTTTGGGATTTGGAGACCAGGTCGTCGGGAGTACCCTGTGCTATTATCCTGCCGTCGTCAATTACTGCAATCCTGTCGCAGAGGCGTTGTGCTTCTTCCATGTAGTGGGTCGTGTAGATCATTGCAGTATTGCTGGCCTTGAAGCTTTCGAGCATTTCAAAGATCATGTTTCTCGATTGAGCGTCAATCCCCACCGTTGGCTCATCAAGGAAAATCGCCTTTGGGCGATGGAGTATTCCTGCGGCAATGTTTGCCCTGCGTTTCATGCCTCCGGAAAAGGAGTCAATCATCGAGTCAGCCCTGTCTTGCAGCCCGACAAATTTCAGGCACTCTTCAATCCGTTCTTCCAGGATATTGCCTGAAAGTCCGTAAAGTCTGCCAAAAAAACGCATGTTTTCTTTTGCTGTTAAAGTTGCGTAAAGTGCGATGTCCTGTGGAACAAGACCAATTTTTGCTTTGGCAGCGGGTTGGTTTGATTTTGCAGAACCATTGAAAATACTGATGTCGTCGATTGTAATACTTCCTGCATCAGGCTTCATTATCCCTGCAAGTATGGAAATAGCAGTTGTTTTTCCTGCACCGTTTGGGCCAAGCAGCCCGAATATTTCTCCCGGAGCCACCTCAAGGCATAGACCCTTAAGGGCCTTTATGCCTGCTTTTGGATACGATTTTTCAAGGTTTTCCGCCTTTATCATGTATCCTGCTCCTGGAAAATTAGGTTTGGATTTCAGATTTTAAGTTTTTTCATAACTGGAAATTTTTTGATTAAAAATTTCTTTATATTTTCATCAGCTTTTTAAATATATCTTCTTCCCTGCCTGCGCACTCTAAAAGAATTTTTGACATTTCCGGGTATGTTTCTTCTGCGGAGAGCCGCCCCTTGCAGTGCTTTGCGCCAACTACTGCAAACTCCCGCCACAGGTCGCCAGTCTCGGTCATTTCTTTGGAAATATCAAACAGGGCCGGCTTATCCAGAATTTCAGATGCCTCCTGGAGAAATGCCCCGAAAATAAATCTGAAACCAGCACCGCCAGTGCCGATTTCTTCCTGCATCCTTATTACCTGGCCCAGGTAGAGTGCTGCCTTTTCATGTCCCAGCTTGTGGGGCCACTTTAGCATCCGTTTTGCCAGGAACCTGATTCCGGTAACACCAAGAATGGGAACCGGGGTTTTGGTCATTGTGTTGCAAACTTCCTGGATGCCCTCTTGAACCGGAACCTTAAAGTCGATTTTTTTCGGCACATTTGAAAGCCAGTACATCCTGCCCTTTGGAGCTAAAGCTCCCTTGGCAAAGCGTGCCTTTTCAAGATCCTTTTCCTGGCAAAGTACGGGATCAGAGAAAATCGGGTCGCTTATCATGTAATTGTCTTTCTGCTTTCCGTAAACCACGAGGTTGTGCATATTAAAGTGGAACCTGTATGCAGCCGGGAAGTAGGGGAGCCAGAACCCGCCGGTCTGGCAGCCAGTGGGAATATTTTCCATGATTTTTTGATCAAGCGCCTTCATGGCCTGCCTGCGATTTCTGAACCGCTTTGTTTCGACCGACACCCCAAGGCGTTTCATGGTTCTGTTGAAAATTCCGCCAGTGGAGATTCTAAAGGTTGTAAGGGGCAGGTTATTAATTTTTATAAACGGAATATATCCGAAAAACAGACCAGAGCCGATTCCAAAGGCAAGTGCTTCGGACATCTCAACACCATAGTGATGCAAAAGGTTTGCAGTAACACCGCTTTCGCAATGGGCAGACTGTCTGTGCTCAAAATTAATTTCATGATCGCCGATTTGTCGGGCTACCATAGGTTATCTCTTTCAAATAATTTACTTATTTTTAGTAATGTTATCTTTGTACAGCTCCTGTGCTACCTGGTTTGGAATGGTTTTGAGTTCCTTGGCTGTTATCCCGAAAACAGAAGCATATTTTTCAATAACATCTGGTTTCAGCCTGTTAAAAATCTTTGGCTTCATGTGCCTTTTAACCCGCCATTTGGCAATCTCCATATAATCAGAAAGAAGTCCCAGGCTCATCTGGTTCTTTGCCATATGAAATGCAAGGGGGCTTAGTTTGCCAGCTTTGATTTTTTCCAGAATGTCTTCGACTTCCTGTGAAATCACGCCCCATGCCTGCTTTAGTGCGACAATCTTTGGTTCCCAGCCCAGGCTTTCCACCTTTACATAATGCCCGTTTTCATCCACAGCATAGGCGATTTCCCGCATGTTGCCAGCCATTCCCCCATCCTGAGGTACTTCACTTTTCTTCATGGAAATGTAACCCTTTTTTATACAAAAACTGCAATCAATGAAAAAAGCGATTGATCATCCAGGGCAGTTTACCTTTTTTATTGATTTTATTGCTCAACACATTTAACTCTATAGTAAGACATTTTACTGATCACTTAAAATTGACTATGAATTGTAGTTATTCTTTGTGAATAAGTCAAACCCTTAATCAATGGAAGTTTTCCTGCTTACTCATAACCAGATCTTCGGTATAAGCTAAACATTAGCTTCGTGTTGTTGTTAAGATTATTGTGAGTAATAGGTCTTTCTGAAAACCAGAGGATTTCAGGGTGGTTGGCACAGTAAACCATTGTGTGGGTAAATCAAGGTACAGGGCAGATATATGGACGACAACCTTATAAAAGCTTTTGCAGCAGGGTCCGAAAGGGTGGCAGCCTGGGCAGAGCTTCTCGATAGAATTAACGTGTTTCCTGTACCAGACGGGGACACAGGCCGTAACCTCGCCCTCAGCCTGTATCCACTGCGGAATATGGGGCATGATACTGATTATGTTGAACAACGCCTGCTACTGGCTGCAAGGGGAAATTCCGGCAATATTGCATCAAGATTTTTCACGGCTCTTATCTATTCGGAAACCATACTCGACCTGCTGTCAGCCATAAAAAAAGGGTGTGACCTTGCAAGGCAGGGTATTGCAGAACCTGAAAATGGAACCATCCTTGATGTGTTTGATGCCCTTTGCCGGGAGTTTACAGACAATTTTACGCCAGATAAAACATCTGATTCATCTGGACTCGATATTGGAAAAACAATACAGGCACTTGAGCTGGCTGTAAAAAATACTACAAACAGACTTGAAGCATTAAGGGATGCGCATGTTGTAGATTCCGGCGCACTGGGGATGTACATTTTTTTTGAAGCATTTTTGATTACTGCGTTTGCTGATACTGCCCCAGGCTCCGAGGTAAATATTAAACCGGATATTATGCTCAGGCCTGTTGTGGAGACCTTCAGGGGCTTTCTGGAACCAAAGACCTTTGATTCTGCTGGAGAAAAAGGATTTTGTGTTGATTTTGTCGTAGAAAAAACAGGTGACCAAATTGAAGAAAGCCTCGGAACCCACGGGGAGTCTGTCGTGCTGGCGGAAAAGGATGGGCTCGTGAAAATCCACCTCCACACCGACGACAGGGAGGAGCTGAGAAAAAAAGCAGAATCAATGGGGCGGATAGTAAGCTGGGCCGATGATTCCATTGAGTCACAGGTGCGTGAATTTGGAAACGATTTCGGCAAAAACAGGCCAACACGCATTATGACAGACGCTGCCGGGTCCCTCACCAGGGCACAGGCAGCAAGGGCCGGAATAACCCTCCTTGACAGCTACATCACAGCCGGAGAAACATCCCTGCCGGAAACCCTGTGTGATTCAGCCCAAATTTATTCCCTGCTGCAAAGCAGGGTAAAGGTTACAACCTCCCAGGCCTCGGTTTTTGAACGTGAGCAGATATACCAGGGGATGCTCGAACAATACGAAAATGTACTCTACATCTGCGTTGGAACAGCTTTTACGGGCAATTATACTACTGTGGAGCAATGGAAAAAGCAAAATAATGTCCCCAAAACCTTTGCTGTTGTTGACTCCCACGCAGCTTCCGGCAGGCTTGGGCTTATGGCGCTTGCAACAGCACGGTTTGCTGATACTGCAAGCACAGCCGGGGATGTCCTTGATTACGCATACAGGGCCAGGGAAGACTGCCAGGAGCTTGTATTCATAGACCGCCTCAAATACCTTGCCCGTAGCGGAAGACTGTCCCACACTGGAGCGTTCTTTGGGGATATGCTGAAAAAAAAACCAGCCGTCAGCCCGCAAAAGGACGGAGCAGTTAAAATGGGGCTTTTTAAATCAAGGGAAGCCCAGCTTGAATTTGCGCTGGATAACCTTGATGCCCGTGAAAAATCATCAGGCAGCCTGCTTGTAATGCTTGAATACTCCAATAACCAGGAATGGGTCGAAGGGACAGTAAGGCCTGCTGTTGAAAAACTCCTGCCAGATTCAGAACTCCTCCTGAATCCTTTATCACTTACAACCGGCGTACATGCAGGGCCTGGAACATGGGGCGTTGCTTCGATTCCAATTTAACTGCCGATTGTTGTGCCTGCTATCCTCGCTGTGCTGTTGCCAATTTAAAGGCAAGAAATAGAAATACACACCCTGCAATCTTATTTAAAATCTTTTGAATGCGGTCTGAGCGGCTGAGTGCCTGTCCCAGCGTGCCTGCAAGCAGGGCGATGCTTCCAAAGATCAGTATTGTGGCAATGATAAAAAGTCCTCCAAGGAAGAGAAGCTGAAAGACTACAGGCCCGTTGGCCGGGTCTGCAAATTGAGGCAGGAACGCCAGAAAAAAGATGGAAACCTTGGGGTTTGTAATGTTCATGATAATGCCGCGGAAGTAAAGCTTTTGAAAGCTGGAAAGCCCATTGGGGCTGCCTGAATATTTTTGAACAGGTGCGTGAAATGCTTGCCACGCAAGGTATAGAAGGTAGGCAGCGCCAATGAATTTAAGGGCAGAAAATGCAATAGCCGATGTTTGAAAAATCACAGCAACACCAAGGGCAACGCATGTGGTGTGTACGATAAGCCCGGTACACAGGCCAGCCATAACAACCAACCCGGAGCTTCTACCGTGGAGAGTGGACTGCGTCAGAACAAATATATTGTCAGGGCCCGGCGCAAGGCAAAGTAGAGCTGATGCTGTTAAAAATGTCATTACGGTTTCAAGGGGCAGCATGTTGTTTTTCTTCCTGGTTTTTTTGATAACGAAAAATTTTATAAAGCTTTTTGCAATTAGCTAAGTTTGCTGGTTCTGCACATATTATTCAAAAAACTTATCCATATATTTTTTTTTAACTTCGCACCGGCTTTCCTGTATCGGGTCAGACAGCAGGAGCCTGGTGGTTCCATCATTTTTGAGAATATTTATAATATACGGCCTGTCCTGCAGTACTGTATGCACATAAAGAGCATAGGTTTCTGCAAAATCATCGTACATGTTTGTAGAAGAATATAGAGATACAAAATCTGTTTTTATTAGCTGGCTATATGTCTTTTCAATATCACTGGAAGTCAATGGTGCCTTTTGAAAGGAGTAAAACTGTACTTTGCTTCGCAGGGGGAAGACCTTGTCGTGTCTGGTTTTTGCTTTTGAATCTGGTTGCTTTTTTAGCCATGAATACTTTGCAAATGGCCATTTTTCAGGGTTGCCGCCAGATGCCCAGTTTGGATGTGCTCCCTTTGCAACACCGATTATATGTCCAATTTCATGTAATAATATAAATTGTATTGCGGATTTTCTTGTATTATTGATTTCCGTTTCAAGTGTTGCCTGGATTGAATATCCGCCCTTTTCGTTAAAGGGGCTGTTTTCTTTCCAGGAAAGCCAGGCATTTGCTTTTCTGTTGAGGACACTGACATCTAATACAATAAACCCCAGCTTATTTTTTTCAAAATCACGAAGCAGTTCCGCATATGCTGATCCCCCTAAGTCTTGAACAAGGAAAATTGCTAAAATATGTTCTTTTATTTGATCCTTTACCACCTCAGGCAAATCAAAGTACGCATTGTTGATGTCAGCAAGGAATTCAGGGTCAATTTCCTCCGGCCTTTGGGGTCTTTCTGAAAAGCCCTGATATTGATTTTCCAGGCGCAGGTAGTCAAGAATAATATCAGGTGCCGGAAGAATACGCTCATCGAATTCCTTTGCTGCCAATGCTGTCCATGTGGATTCAGAGCGAGCCTTGTGCTCCTTTATCTGTCTGGACAAATCCTGATCTGCAGAATGCAGAGGGGCCGCAAAAAGAAGCGTGATTGCAAATATAATCAATCTAAATTTTTTTGTTTTCATTTTTATCAACTCATCTGATGGTGATGCAGCTTGCTGCATTCACCTGGTTTAACAGTTATTGTGTTGTCTAATTGGCTTTGGCACTTTGAAGTACCATTAACCATTTTTATTTTCAAGTTTCTTTATTTTTTTTGCGATTATGTTTTTGTAATATGGATTATCAGCAAGCGACAATGCTTTCCTATACTTTTCAATCGCAGCAGGAAACAGGTTTTCTTTTTCTTTCAGTTTTGCATAGTGATACCAGACTTTAAAGGAATTTTTGTCCAAGGCTGCGGACTCAGCCAGATAATAATTTGAAAGAGCTTGTAGATCAGCTTCCAGACAGTATTCACCAAGCCTGAAAAGAAGCTCTTTCCTGCTGCCCAGAATCAAACCAAGTTTTGAAAAGCCAGCATTGTATGCTGCATCCTGACAAAGCAGTTTATGGCTAATGGTTTTAACAATATTTGGCATGGGGTGCTCAGGCAGGAATTCAACAGCTTTTTCTGCCATGCTCAAAGCTCCTTTATAGCGTTGCTCCCTTATCATCTGCGTTGCCTGGGCAACTTCACTTTGAAGAGGAATTAACCGATAGTCGAGATTATCACCGCTTACAATAACATTGATCAAGTGATAAAACCCACCATCTTCCACGGTTCCTTTAAGTTTTGCCCCGGCTCCGGCAGTGATGGTTTGGCTCAGGCCATCGATAACCGAATAATTGTAAACATGAATGTGCCCTGCAAAGACCATGGTGACATTGTGTTTTTTTAAAAGCTCTGCAAGGGTATCCCGCTTTTCTGGATGTATGCCCAAGGAATAACGGTCATGCGTGGCGTTTGAATATAATGGCCGATGCAGCACAACAAAGATATTCTTAGCCGCAGTATTCTCCAGGTCATGCTTCAGCCACGCCAGTTGCTCGCCAGAAATCTGGGCTTCTTCATTTTTAAGTTCACTGCACAGCACAATAAAATGACTGTTATTTACATCAAATGAGTAATAAAGCTTTTGAGTTTTTATGTCTTTGTATCGCCTGGAAAATTTCTTGCGCCCAAATTCTGAAAAAGCAGAATGGTTTCCCATGGCTATATATAGTGGAATCTTTTTTTCACGAATCGGGGCCACAACTTTTTCAAAAGCATTAAATACTTTAACAGCCTTATTTTGTGACGTTGTATCAAAACACAAAACAAGATCCCCTACATTAAGGATCAATGCGGGATTCAAAGAAACAGCCTTTTTCACAACCCTGGAAAATATATAGGGCTGCTCCGGCCGGAATTTATGTATAGGCCGATTGTCCCCGATCACTACAAAATTATATGAAGATGCCTCCAGATGCTCAGCAGGCGGTAATGCATGGCAGCCGAAGAGTAATAACAAAATAATAGAGAGAGTAAAAAAAATTCTTTTCATGCAGTATCCTTTAATACAGGTAAGTAGTATTTGAAAAAACGGTTTATAAGAAATCCTAAAACAGGAATGCGTCCACAGAGCATGCTTTCTTGCAATGCCTGCGTAGGGCTGTGGCTGATTGTTTCTGGTAGTCATTAATTGTAATGCAATGAGCAGTATTGAACAAAGACTACTTTGAAGTAAACAGCTTTCTGATTTGCTCCACCCGTTTTCGGTTTACGCCAAAATCGGAATAGCCGATTCTGGAAGCAGATTTAACGTGGATAATGGGTTCATCCGGGAAGAAGAACTCAACATCATCAACAAATCCTATGACAGCAGACTTGAACTCAACCCGCATGTAATTATCTGTATCTTCAACAATACGTGCTCTTTTCATTGATTCAATTACCTGTCGCAGTCTGGTAGTTGCGGCTTCAACGCTTCCGTTGTATGTCAGGGGTTCTATATAATGAGAGCCATCGCTGCACTGGCTGTTGACGCAATTGGGTTTTTTCGGGCATGGAGTAAATTTTTTCATTTATATTTTTTCCATTTACTAAAAAATTATTATTGGTTTTTTTAACAGGGTTTATCTCTTTAGTTTATTCTATGGCTCAAATTGACTAAGCATCCTGTGAATAGAAGAAATCAGGGCCGAATTTTGCAAATGCATAGAGGATTATCCAGGTTTTTACATCGGTTTTTGCGTCAAAGTCGTTGATGAGTTTTTCCGCCAGTTCCCTGTCTGCAAAAATTACCTCTATGTCCTCAGAGCTTTCATTGCCCTCGGTTGATGCATCACCTGCACATTCAGCAAAGAGCATTGAAACTGATTCGTCCGTAAGCCCGGTTGAAGTGTATGTCGGTGGGCCCGTTTTCAGGAACCTGGTTATGTCAAGGCCGGTTTCCTCTTTTAGCTCCCGTGCCGCGGATTCTTCAACTTTTTCGCCTTTATCCACCAGGCCTGCCGGGAACCCGTACTGATAGCCGCCAAGGGCCACCCTGAATTCTTTGATAATAACCAGCTTTTGCTTTTCCACATGAAAGGGCGCAATTACCACTGCGTCCGGGATATTGAAGTCCCTGGTCATGCACTTGGGCTGGTCAGCTCTGGTTGCGAGTATCCAGGACTTATCATTGCCAGACTGGTCAATGTAATCAATATCAAAAAGATTAAGGAACTTTTTATCGGTCACTTTTTTGGCTTTTTTTACTTCCATTGTATTTACCGCTACCCCCTTGAAACAGTTTGTTAAGCCCCTGCTTGTAAATTGATTTATAACCATAAAAAAAATACCAAATATTAGCAAGACGATTTTTTATTTAATATTCAGACAGGTTATAGGAATTGATTGGTATTAGTTGTTTTGGAATACTACTTTTTGTGTTTACTAAATTTTATTTTAAATACGAAAAAGTTTGACTAATTAAAGGAAGTGATTGACATCCTTATGGTTTTTGTATATGTTATTCGCATTATGGTTCAAGATCTTCAAATAATTAAGCAATACAAGGAAACAGGGATAGAAATGGCCCGTGAACATATGCTTGATGTTAAGGATCGGCTCGTAAATTTCCGTAAGGAAATCGTTCGGTTTCTTGTGAACGAGATGCCCACGAAGCTTGTTAACACAGGGTACAACTATTACAGCATGCTATACCAGGGCCAGCTCAGGCTTGGACTGCCTGTCTCAAAGGATCTGCTGCAATCCCAGGAAGAAGCTAAATTCAAGGCTTCAACAAAGCTTGCCCTCACGCTTTACCATATGTTTTATTACGCCACTGGCTCCCTGATCTCAAGAAACTCCATTAAGCTGGTGATTCTTGACGAGCTTGAAAAAGGGCGTATCCGCCTTACTGAAAATGTAATCATCCTTACAAAGGGCGAACTTGAATACCTGTCCCAGGCAAGATTCCAGATCCCAAAACGTTACCTTCCAGAAATTACCAAAGAGGCAAATCGGCGCAGGATACTCAAGGAAACAATACGAGAAAACGTGCTCCCTGCCTATTTTGAAAGTGAAATAGAGGAAAGAGAAGAAAACGGCCGCGGTGATTACGAAAGAGTATTTTTCAGAAACTATACCGACGAAGGCAAAGAAATCGGGTTCAGGCGGCTAGTCAGCATGGAAGACGTAACCGCAGGCGACAATAACCCGTCAATAATGATGATCCCCGGTTTTGCAAATAACAGCAACTGCTTTGATTTAAAGAACAAATATTCAATGGCCAAGGATTTTGCGGACAGAGGCAACTGGGTCTATCTTTTTGATCCGCGTGGAATGGGTATAAATGAAGGCAAGTTTGATCCCATGTACACGGTTGACGCTTTGATAGATTCTGACCTGCCCACGGTTACGAAAACCATATGCAAGAGGAGCAAGGGCAAACCCACCATCCTTTTAGGGCACAGCATGGGCGGTATGGCTTCGGAAAATATGGTTATAAACTGGAATCTGCGAAGGCACTGGAGAGATATTGCGCCAATAGGCAATACCGTTATGGCTGCGCTTGACAAGGTGCTGCCTCCAATCGCAGAAGCAACCCAGAACCTCAAGATGATCAGAGGTATTATTACTCTTGGGTCACCGAAGTTTTTTGAAAAAACTTCTCATATAATATTCCCTACGGGCCTTTGGTTGAACCATTTGACAAGAATTTTCAGGCTGAAGGAAGTCCCCTTCGAAGAATTTTTTTGGGCACTCACACAGCTTCCCGTACTCTCTGATGCAATGCGACAGCTTCTCAATACAAATATTGGTGGATGGAATATTATGATTTGCCCTGAAAACCACAGGGGCGACAAACAGTTTGCACAGCGATTGATCTATCATGCAATGGAGTCTGTTCCCCTGGGGATGGGATTTCAGTTCCTCAAGGCTGCCTACAACGGCGAGGGATTCAAGCGGATGGATGAAACCAGGCTTAACTATTCAGAATGTTATTCATATTTTCCAGACAACATTCCTTTGTTCCATTTTTACGGCAGTGATGACCCAATTTCACCTACAAATAATATGAAATACAGCAAGTATTATCCACACAGGGTGAAAAAGACATTTCACATTGAAAGCCCGGCAGACCTGAAACATGTCGAGCTGACAACTGAAAGAAGTCAGATGATAGACTTTGTAATAGAAGGTGCAAATCATTATGACCTTCTTTATGGAAAAGTCGCAAATGAGATTGTCAACCCGCTGCTGGAAAGGATCACAGAAGTTATCTGGGATGACTGGTCATATGCCTACGGTGGTACCAGTGCCTTTTCAGAGGATTGCTCCAAGGTATCCTGACTAATTTTTTCCTGATAAAATTATGTTTTTTTGCAAAGCTTTTGGCTTTGTCTATTCATGCGGCCGGTTATGGATCTATTTTGATTTTCCAAATAAACTTAGTCTGTTATTGAAGCTAACTGCCTGCCTCTTCCTGATTTTCAGTTGTGAAATAAATAAAAAAACTTCTGACAAGCTTCATTTTACTTCAGATTTTAAAAAATTTTTGTTTTAAAAAATCATAAATTCTATTATGTGTTTATTTGCTGAGTTTATTGTTATGCATGGTTATGCACCTGTGTGACTGCCTTTTTCCGGTTGGCTGATGTACAAGAGGCTTGGTGATCACAGGAGAGTGGCTTTGCCTGGGTTATCCTTTTGCTGATAGCAAACTATTTGTGATAGTAATTATTACTGTAAACTCTTTATGTTTTAATGGTATTATGATGTTTATTAAAAGGAAGTGTTTGACTTTTTTATATTTTTTATATATAATTAATTGATTATGGTACGAGAGCTTCAAATAATTAAGCAGGTTAAAGAGACTGGCATTGAGATGGCTCGTGAAAGAGTCCTTGATGTAAAGGATCGGCTTGTCAAATTTCGTAAGGACATTTTGAGATTTGTTGTCAACGACATGCCCACGAGACTTATCAACTCCGGTTATAACTACTATAGCATGCTTTATCAGGGCCAGCTCCGGTTTGGGTTGCCCGTTTCAAAGGAACTGCTTCAATCCCAGCATGAAACCAAAGTAAGAGCCGCCACAAAGCTTGCTCTTACACTCTACCATATGTTTTATCACGCAACTGGAACCCTGATTTCAAGAAATGCAATAAAATTCGTTATACTTGATGAGCTTGATAAGGGCCGTTTGCGGCTTACAGAACATGTAATTTTTCTTTCAAAGGGCGAACTTGAGTATCTGGCCCAGGCAAGGTTCCAGATACCCAAACGGTTTATTCCAGAAATTATAGTTGAGGCAGGCAGGCGAAGAATACTTAAGGAATCGATAAAAGAACATGTGCTCCCGGCATATTTTGAAAGTGAAGTAGAAGAGAGGGAGGAAAACGGTCGTGGCGATTATGAAATAGTTTTTTTCCGGAGCTACACCGACGAGGGCAAAGAGATCGGTTTCAGGCGGCTTGTCAGCATGGAAGATGTAACCGCTGGTGATAACAATCCATCAGTGACGATGATTCCCGGCTTTGCCAATAATAGTAATTGCTACAACTTAAATAACAGGTACTCAATAGCCAAGGACTTTGCCGACAGGGGCAACTGGGTATATCTTTTTGATCCTCGCGGCATGGGGGTAAATGACGGCAAGTTTGATCCCATGTACACGGTTGATGCCCTGGTAGATTACGATCTTCCTGCGGTTGTTAAAACAATTTGCAGGAGGAGCAAGGGCAAGCCGACTATCCTTATGGGGCACAGCATGGGCGGGCTGGGTGCCGAGAATATGGTTATAAACTGGAACCTGAGAAGAGTTTGGAGAGATCTTGCGCCAATTGGTAACACAGTTATGTCTGCCCTTGACAAGGTCCTGCCGCCAATAGCAGAGGCAACGCAGAACCTTAAAATGATCCGGGGAGTTATTACCCTTGGTTCGCCAAAGTTTTTTGAAAAAAGCTCTCATCTGTTATTCCCCACGGTTCTCTGGCTTAATCATCTGTCAAGAATTTTCAAGCTCAAGGACGTGCCCTTTGCAGAGTTTTTTTGGGCTCTTACACAACTTCCTGGGCTTTCAGATGTTATGCGCCATATACTAAATACTAATATTGGTGAATGGAACATAATGATTTGCCCGGAAAACCACAAGGATGACAAGTATTTTGCACAGAGGCTGATCTATCATGCCATGGAATCGGTTCCCCTGGGCATGGGGTTCCAGTTCCTGAAGGCCATCTACAACGGTGAAGGTTTCAAGCGGATGGATGAAACCAGGCTCAATTATTCAGAATGCTATTCCTATTTTCCAGATAATATCCCTTTGTTTCATTTTTATGGAAGCTGTGATCCCCTGGCATCAACTGATAACATGAAGTACAGCAAATATTATCCACACAGAGTGAAAAAAACCTTTCATATCGAAAGTGTGGAAGACCTGAAGCACGTTGATATTACTCCCGATAGAAGCCAGATGGTAGATTTTGTAATCGAAGGGGCAAACCATTTTGACCTTTTGTACGGCAAGGTCGCTGAAGAAATTGTTCACCCCCTGCTTCATATGATCACAGAAGCAATCTGGGATGACTGGTCATATGCATACTGCGGAAGCACTGCTTTTTCTGAAAATAAAGCTGATGATTCTGAAAATAGCACAGATGGTTCTGGAATTTGCATTGATGATTCTGAAACCACTGTTGCTGACTCCTGACAACCCTCCTGTCGGTAATGCTGCCGAAGTAATCTAAAAAAAATCTAAAGGGCTTACTTTGAATTGTTTTTTTAAGGCGGGAAAATTTACTTGACAATAGTTCGATCTCGTACTATCCTGAGGCATGAACTTTGAAACAGACATAATAATATCTTTGATAGCCCGTATTCGTGAAAAGGCAAACCGATTTATAGTAGAGGAATTAAAGCGGCACAACCTGAAAGGGCTTGCACCAGTACATGGCGATGTTTTGGTGGCACTTTTTTCCCATGAAGAGCTGACCATGAAACAAATTGCAGATATAATTGACCGGAGAAAATCAACCGTTACAACGCTTGTGGAAAAGCTGATTATGCTTGGCTATGTTCAGAAAAAACAGGATGCCCAGGATAATCGTTATTTCAAGGTATCCTTAACCAGCAAGGGAAGAAAAACCAGGGACAAGTTGATTGATATTTCCAACAAGCTTCTCTCTATGGTTTATAAGGACATGCCGGTCGCAAAGCAGAAACAATTGGTAAAGGGTTTGAAGCAAATTAATGATAACTGGTAGCAGGAAAAAAATTTGCAGATATGGTTCGAGGTCGAACTATTATCGAAAACATCAGTAAAGGAGGTTAACCAAATGAAGCTAATTGACAGGCTGGAAAAAAAAGAACTCCGGGAGCTTCTTGGTAAATGCTGGTTCACGCACGATGGGATGTGGTTTTACCATGCAGTGTCTGAGTGTGGAATTGAACAGGCAAGCAGACTCAACAGGTCTGCCATTGAATCGATGGTGCCAATTGAGATAAAGCGGGTGAAAAAAGCCATGAATATTTCTGATGAGCAACTCACCACCTTTGAAGGTTTTAAGGAATTTTTTGCCAGTACAGCAGATTTGTTGATCCCTGAATTTGTGAATGTTGAAATCACATTTGGTGAGTCAGGCAGCGTTGACTGGGCGTTTAACGAGAAAGGATGCTTTGCCTGTAATGGAGTCAGTCTCCTGGGAGTAGTCGATGAATATGAATGCGGGCCGCTTTTTAGAATCAAATGCTGGCTAAAGGCATTGGGGATAGAGTTTGAAATGGACCCGGATGTGAATTATTGCATCATGCCGCAAAGAGGAGAGTGTTCAGGCCGGTTTAAATTGAAATTTTGAATTTTTTGCAGTTGAGTTGCTTAAAACGATTGAAAATTTTACTTGATTTATTGAACATTGCATTTTAAAAGATGTGAAGACTTTTCAGTATTGAATTGAAAAGAATGTCAGCAGGTGATGCGTCCTGTTTATCAGCCTGGTTTATAAGATTGCTTAATAAGGCCAGAGAAAAAGGACAAACTGCCACGGGCAGACTATTTATGTGTTTATTTTTTGCCCACAACAAAATATGAAAGAGTTGTAAATATTTACGGTCTCTTTCATACAAAGGTAAAGGAAAGATGGTGAGAATCCATCGCATCCCAGCCGTTGCTGTAATCGGGGACAAAAGCCGCATATTAGCCACTGGAAAAATCCGGGAAGGCGCGGTGAGTAGGATGATCCGTAAGCCAGAAAGCCTGCCTGCTAACATGCAGGAAGTTTTTTTTAAAAAAGCTTCCAATTAAAAGTGCCTGATTGAGAACCATCCTGGTTCAGGCGCAAGAATTATCGGATAAATTGCTGGATGCTATCCGGGTTCCATTGATGTGCGGGAATGTCGCATATCAGGGGGATTTGGCGGTTAGTGTCCTTTTTTTTTGCTTTTGCTTCCACATATCCCTTAAAAAAACTTAAATTGAATATGTCACTATCAGTGAATCCGCTGTGTATTCAGGCTGGGGATTACTGCGTGAAAAGGAGTCAGGATGCACGACCAAAAAAATAAGGAATTCGGCAGTCTTATCATGGGGCTGATCAACAAGGAAAATCTCACCTTTGAAATGGCAAGAAGTGCGTTCAGTCAGGTGCTGGGAAACGAGGTTTCTGAAATGCATCAGGGCGCTTTCCTTGCGGCCCTTGTTTCAAAGGGGGAGACTGGGGATGAGATCGCCGGCGGGTGGGGGGCTGTTTATGACCTGGATACCAATCGGGTTGATTTGAGCTACCTGTCGCCCCTGGTTGAAAACAGTGGCACTGGCATGGATACCTTTAAAACCTTTAATATCAGCACCGCAGCATCAGTAATTGCGGCATCAAGCGGCATTCACATGGCCCGGCATGGAGCAAGGGCAATTACTTCAAGGTGCGGAACCGTCGATATGGCAGAAGCACTGGGCGTTGATGTTGAATGTTCCCCGGATATTACTGCAAGAAGCGTTGAAAGAGCATGTGTAGGGCTGTTTAATGGCATGAGTCCGCAGGTTCACCCGCAGGCACTTGGCAGGATTCTGTCTCAGATATGTTTTGGATCGCCTCTCAATATTGCAGCATCCCTTGCAAACCCTGCCATGCCAAAGCGTGCTGTCAGGGGAGTCTATGCAAGGGAGCTTGTCAGGCCAGTGGCTGAGGTTATGAAAAAAATCGGATATGAACGGGCAATCGTTATTCACGGTGAAGTAGACGGGGCAGGTAAAAGGCTCGGCATGGACGAGGCGAGCGTCTGCGGAGATAATTATTGTGCAGAACTCAAAGAGGACGGCTCTGTTGCGGAATTTTCTTTTTGTCCATCGGACATTGGATTTACTTCTGCTTCTCCAGAGTCTTTGTCTCCGTCAGAGGATATTAACGTGGAAGCAAAACGGTTTGTTTCCCTGATTCGTGGTGAAGAACCCTCAGGGGCAAGGATCGACACAGTACTTCTTAATACAGGATTGATTTCATACATTGCCGGGCAGACAGACGATATAAGTGGAGGAGTAAAAAATGCCAGGGAAGCAATACTGTCAGGTGCTGCCTATGAAACCCTTGAAAACTGGGTTGCCGTACAAAGCAGCGACCCGGCAAAGGGTCTTGAAAAATTGCATTCATATAATGGATGATTTAGGAGAAGTAGTGAGTCTCTTTATGTATGAAACAGGTAAAAAAAATGATTGAACTTCTGGTAGTAAAAGTTGGGGATGAATATGTCAGGGCAAAGGATACGGGCTTTGAGATAACGAAAATGGACAAGGCCAGCGTCTTTCCTGTGGCTGAGTCTGAACAGGCAGAAAAACTTCTTTCTGATGTTCAAGAAAGCAGCCCGGAGGGTGCAGGGATTTTTATGCTCAGGATTGAGGAAGTTCCCTATGGAAAGTAAAACAAATAGTAATGACCAGGTGCGGTTGGTGTTAAAGCAGAGGCAGTCCTTTGATTTGGAAAGTTTGCCGGTGGAAGATGCTGCCCCATGCGATGAGGGTTATACCAGGCTGAAGACGCTTTACTGCGCCATTTGCAGGACCGATGCAAAGATGTGGAACGAGGGCCACAGGGAGCTTGTTTTTCCAAGAGTGCCTGGGCATGAGATTGCAGCATACGATGAAGAAGGGCGAAGGTTCGCTGTCTGGCCGGGGAAAAGCTGCGGAATTTGTCGATTTTGCAAAAAGGGTCGAAGTAATCTTTGCAGCAGTATGAAGATAATCGGGTTCCATACAGATGGCGGTTTTGCAGCATATGTTGATGTGCCGACATCTTCGGTTGTGCCTCTGGGAGATGAAGTTCAATCACGCCTGGCGGTGTTTGCCGAGCCTCTGGGCTGTGTTTTAAATGCCTTTGGTGCATTGATGCCCAGGCCAGGAGAGAGCATGATAATATTTGGTGGTGGAACCCTCGGGCTTTTATCGGCACTTGTAGCAAAGTCAATGGGTGTTGACCCGACTGTGATTGAGAAAAGCGAGGAGAAGATTCAAAGGGCAAGGGCATTTATTGATCTTGCTGAAATAAGGTGTGAAAAACAGACCCTTCAAAGCTCATTTGATATGGCTATAAATGCCTGCGCAGACCCGGTGGCCCTTTCTCTGGCAATAACCAAGCTCGAAAAAGGCGGGCGGCTTTCTTTTTTTAGCGGTGTGCATAAAAACAAAGGAATTGAAACAAATCTGTTTAACCTTGCTCATTACAGAGAGCTGGCAATCCTTGGTGCATACGGGCTTACAAAAAAAAATATGGAGGATGCATTGCCTCTGATAAGCAAATATGGGACGGCGCTGGAACTCCTTATAGAGGAAGTAATTCCCATTGATGCTGTGGAATCGGTGATGCACAATGTACTTCAGGGGAAATCGTTGAAGTATGTGGTGGAGCCGATTGTATCAAGTCGGGGCATTTTAAACAGGACAGCATCAGTTCATGCCGGGGGGTTGGCAAACAAAAAAAAGATAGATAATAAAGGAAAAAAAACAATGGAAGCAATAAACAGGACTGGAAATCAGGCAATAGATGAAGTGGCAGCAAAGATTGCAAAAGTTGATGAATCCCTGCGCCCGGCGGCTCAACATAAGATTGACAATAAGACAAAGCCCCTTGGGGCCTTGGGGATGCTGGAGGATCTGGGAGTAAAAATAGCGGTTGCCCAGGGAGATTTAAACCCGGAGCTTAATAGAAAAGTCATGTTTGTATTTGCTGGAGATCACGGAATAGCAGATGAAGGTGTCTCAGCCTTTCCAGCAGAGGTTACCGGGCAGATGGTGCTGAACTTTCTATCTGGCGGTGCAGCAATAAACGTGCTGTGCAGGCATCAGGGTATAGACATGCATGTTGTTGATATGGGTGTGAAAGCAGATTTTGACGATCATTCGAGCCTTATAAATAAAAAGGTGCGCAGGGGAACGAGAAATTTTGCAATAGAACCCGCCATGACGCGGGATGAGGCAGTTACTGCAATAAATAATGGCATGGATGTATTTTTTACAGAACACAAAAAAAGTAAAATCAGCATCATCGGGGCAGGGGAAATGGGCATTGCAAACACTACTTCTGCCGCAGCGATTATCTGTGCTGTGACCGGAATATCCCCGGAGGATGCAGCAGGTCGAGGCACTGGCATTGATGACAAGGGGCTTGATCATAAAATAGAAGTACTGCAAAAAGTACTGGATCTGCATAAACCAGATACAAAAGACGGACTCGATATTTTGAAAAAAGTCGGTGGATTCGAGATAGCAGGCATTGTCGGAGCTGTATTAGCTGCTGCATCCCAAAAAAGTATAGTTGTTCTGGATGGAGTAATTTCTACTGCTGCTGGTTTGATTGCCAGCCTGATTAACCCGAATGTGGAGGGCTATCTGATTTCCGGTCACAAATCAATTGAAAAGGCTCAGGCCGCAGCACTGTCCCATATGGGGCTGGTTCCTGTACTCGATTTTTCAATGCGCCTGGGAGAAGGAACTGGTGCTGCAATGACAATTGATGTGGCAGATGCAGCATGCCGAATAATGCGGGAAATGGCATCCTTTGAGGATGCAGGAGTGTCGAACCGGGATTAAAGGCGGGAGGGCTGTAAAAATTTTTTTCAATGAATTTATTGAAGCCGGCTCAATTGGTTATATTTCTTCGTTCATGCGCAGCAGATCGTTTTTCTTGCCTATGAAAACAATCACATCGCCGCTGTCGAAGGTTGCAAGGGGTACGGGGTTGAAGATCATTTCGCCAGATGCCTTTTTTATGGCGACTATGATTACACCGTATGTCTGGCGCAGGTTGCTGTCTATGAGGTTTTTTCCAACCAAAAAAGAATCTGGTGTCACTTTGGCTTCTTCCATCATGAGACCAAGGTGGCTGTCCATTAATGCTATGTCAATAAAATCAACAACGGTTGGTCTTTTGAGTATCTGGGCCATCCTTCTGCCGCCGATGAGGTAGGGAGATACAACCCTGGTTGCTCCTGCTCGTTTCAGTTTGCCTTCATTGGTTTGGTCAGATGCTCTGGAAAGTACGAAAATATCAGGGCGCATCCATTTTGCAGTCAGGGTTATGTACATGTTGTGTGCATCTGACTGTACAGCCGGGACTATGCCCCTGGCCTTCATCAGACCGACTTTCTCAAGGGATTCTTCCTTTGTTGCATCGCCACACAGGTGGATATAATCCATCTTTTCCAGTTCTTCGATAAGATCAGGATCAAGCTCAATTACTACAAAGTCAATGTTATCTTCGTGGAGTTCATCGCAGATTAGTCTTCCTATGCGTCCGAAACCGCAGATTATAAAATGGTCCTTCAGCCTTGAAATCCTTTTTTCCAACTTTCTCCTCCCAAAACTTTTTGTTAGTTCGCCTTCGATAAAAAGACGCAGCAACAGCCCGATTGAATATCCGGCGATGACAATTCCCGTGCTGATAATCACGAGTGTCAGTGCTCTTCCGTGAGGGCCAAGGGGTTTTATTTCTGAAAAGCCAACGGTGCTGATTGTAATTATGGTCATATAGAAAGAGTCAAAAATACTCATGTCTTCGATAATGGTATAACCAGCAGTACCAAACAAGAGGGTACTGACAAGCAATAGCAAAGATATGCGAAAATGTTTTAGATCCATATGATTTTTTTTAGTTCTTTTTGGCAAACATTAAGTTTAAAAAACTACACTAAATCGACATTTGCATGAATAATAATTGTTTATTGTGATTTTTGTCAAGGAAATAATATTAATGTAGTTTAAAAAACTGTTGCGGTTTCGGTTTGTTTGTGTAATAAAAATAAAGTTAATATATACTTAATAAGGAGTAACCGCTTTGTGATTTTGCAAGTTATCTCG
>JAOZSB010000233.1 GCA_029939895.1 Desulfobacterales bacterium | reverse complement strand
ATTTTGTATATTCTTTAGGTTGATATTATGAGGCGGGGTGGAAGTTTTGGAATGTTGTTCAGGTCTAGCTCGGCTAATGCAAAAGAAGTAAAACCTGTGAGAAGTATAGCACCAAATTTTTATGGCAGGCCTTTGCAGGCCTGCCATAGAGTACACTTATTTTTTATGAATAGCTGATAAAAAAACTATTCCTATGCAGCTTCAGTTTCGGTTGCCTCACTGCCTGGATCGAAATTCTCATCCGCAATTTCTTCTGGATACAGGAAGTAAAAAATAAATGAAACTAAAAACGCGCCTGCCGCAACTAAGGCTGTCATGTACACACCGGAGGTGCTGACTCCTTCGGGCTTTTCCGTAAGTGCTTTTAGAAAAGACCCCTCTGACCCTGAAACAAGAATTAGGGGCAGCGATCCACTAGACAGAAAAAAGGCCATTTTCAGCACAAACCCCTGTAACCCGAAAAATAGCCCCTCAATCCTGACACCTGTTTTGTTTGCTGCTACGGTACTGATCTCACTAAGCATGGCAGGTGGAAAAATAAAGGCAGCACCTGATAATGGGATGCCCATTAATCCAAATATCACAAATCCCATTTCCGCAGGGAACACCTTGCCCAGATAGAATAACGCAATTGAAAATACAGCCAGCATAACAAGTGAAACCAGCATTGGCTTCCTGTAGCCAAACCGTTTACTTATCCTGTTAATCGGATAAAAGAAAAGTGCCGATACAAAAAACATCAGGCTGGAACAATAGGTAATCTCCTTCATGCCCATTTTCATGATGTCTTGTACGTAATAATTCATGGTCGAGCGCATGATGTTGAACCCGAAGAAGAAAAACAGAAGCCCGCCAAGGTACATCAAAAATGCCTTGTCAGAAAGTACCGACTTTATCGAACTTAGCAGGCCGGCTTCTGATTTGGAGCCTCCTGATAATTTTTTTTCATCAATGGTAAAGACGGTAATAAAGAGTCCTAAAAGGGTAATGCTACCAAGGATCATAACCATGAGCCTTATGCCCTTTTCAGTGTCTGAGCCTCCCAGTTTAGAAATTAGTAGAGGTGGAGCGACCATTGCTATTGCAGTGTAGGTAAGACGGAATACCGCCTGCCAGGTCGACAGGTTCCGCCTGTCATCGTTGGTTTTTGAGATTTCTGGGATCAGTGCATTGTACGGTGCACCGACTATGGTGTAAAAAATAAAGAATAAACACCCGTTTACTGCCAGAAACACAGTGGGTCCAAGTTTGCCATCGGAGCTAATTGGGTAGAAATATGCAATTGTCGTCAAAACCAGAGGGATCGCACCAAATCCAATAAATGGAATTCTTCGACCCCACCTCGTATTTGTCCTGTCTGACCAGTAACCAACCAGGGGATCTGCAATCGCATCGACCAGCCTGGAAATTACAAAGGCAAGTGAAAGGTAGAGTGGGGCTATCAATGGTTTAAGGCCTGAAGCCGAGGGTGGCATGTAGTAGTACATTACCCATTGTACGAAAATTTGATCGACTATGGCATAACTGACTCCCAGGCCATAGAAAATCTGGATTTTCAAGGGTAGATTTTCGCGTTTCATAATAGTATCCTTTGTTTAGAGTTTATGCTGCACGGGCCGCAGCACTTTCAGTTTAATTCTTAGGGAAGCAGGCCTTCGAATATGTGGTTGTCGCATAACTTTTTCGCTTTTTGGAGGTCTTCTTCGGTTTTGACTGTCCATGCTACAAGCGGTTTATTACGTTTTGAGATTGACACCGCAATATGGGGCAGGCATCGTAAATCGTAAGCAATGAAGTCCGGCTTGCTCAAAAAGTTGAGCATGTAGTTGCTCAGGGCGATCTTGCGATGGATTGGCATATCGTCCTCATCTCTGAAGTCTCCGGAGAGCATCCCCCTTTTTATGTGGGGTGCATTTTCAACAAACCACTTCATGACGAGGGGATTGAAGGACTGGATGGAGAATTCTCCTTTGTAGCCGTCTAAATAATCTATCACCTTTTGCTCAAAGGTGCCGATGTCAGTGCTTTTTTGTTTCATCTCAATAAGCAGCGGAACCTGCCCGTCCACACATTCAAGTACATCTGAAAAAAGCGGAATCTTTTCTTTGGTGCCCATCAGGCTGGCTTCGCAAAGCTCCTTTGAGGAGTGTTCATAGGTGTAGCCTTCCAGCTCTGTCATGCGGTCAAGCTCATCGTCATGGAATACCACAATCTTTCCATCGGTTGTGGGATGAATATCAATCTCAATGGGGTAACCGTGCTTTATCGCCTCGTTAAAAGATGCGATGGAATTTTCCGGAATCTCTGCATCTCCGCTATGTAACCCCCTGTGGGCGATTGGCTTGTCAACTATCCAGTTCATTTAATTTCTCCTTGTGTATTGATAATAGTAAGTTTTACTTTTTAATCCATTGTTTGATGATAGTAAAGAAGGGTTTTCATCTACTTTGAAAGAAGATGTTTCACCATCTCTGAAAAACCATCGCCTCCCATTCCCTTTGTAATATAAGCAGGAAGGGGATCCATCCGGTCTTTTAATTCCAGAACATTTGCCACGCCAACCCCATTGGGGAAATAGGCGAACATGGGTGAATCATTGGGCGAATCTCCAGAAAATATAACCTGATCACGATCCTTGTCCAGATCAAGACCATATACTTCCGAAAACATGATTTTTGTCATTTTAAGTTTGTCATAGTCCCCAAACCACCCGTTTACATGAATTGAGCTTATCTTTGCCTGGGCACCAGCATCTTCAAAGCATTTCACAATCTCGTCTACTGCTTCTATTGGCAGTGGTTCCACGTCCTCGGCAAAATCAATGGCAAGATCAGCCTCACGGTATGCCTGGTCAGAGGCCACTGTGCAGCCCTTTATCTTTGCCAGTACTTCAACTTCAATTTTATCTAAATTCTTTCTGTCTTCAACCCTTTCTTCGACGGTTTTCCAATATCTTCTAATCATCCGTTTATTTTCTTCATCGTACATGAAGTAAAAAGCACCGTTTTCGCCAACAAGCCCGTCAACAGGCCACATCCGGGCGATATGGTCGCACCAGCCCGCAGGCCGGCCAGTGATGGGAATAACTTTTATCCCGTTTTCCCTGAGCAGTTCCATTGCCCTGAATGCGTGGGCCGGCATCCGGCCTTCAATTGTAAGGGTGTCATCAATATCGGTTAAAACATATCGAACTTTTTCAATTCTGTCCCTGCTGAAATTTTCAATTTTTTCCATTTTTCCTCTTTCTGAATATTTTTTTTAAAAAAGCAGTTAAAGTTATTGCTTAAGAAATCGTTTTTTAAAAGAGTTTGCCAGAAGCCCTAATGCACTTTCGTTCCTGGTCTGGTATTTTTCGCCCTTGAGATACATGTCTTCAATTTTAATTGAAGCCAGATCCTCAACCGGTGTTTCAAGAGGATTTTTTTCAAGAACCGTGAAATTGGCCAGCTTCCCCTTTGTCAGGCTGCCATGATCTTTTTCATCAAAGGAGAGCTTTGCACCGTTTAATGTGTGCATTCTGAGTGCTTCTATCACGGAAACGCTTTCCCCTGCAACAGGATGATTGCAAGCGCAAAAAATACTGTGCATGGGATCGGGCAGTGTGCACGGCCCATCTGAACCGCTGGCAAGGACAAGCCCTGCATCGGTCATCCTTTTTAATGGGATCAAATCTTCGGCCCTGTCTCCGAGGATGCTGTCTATGTATGACATCGGCTCCTGCCGCCAGTGAAGGAAGGGCGTTTGGAGGGCTATGTGAATGCCCAGTTTTGCTGCCTTTTCAATCAGGGCATCGGTCATGAGGTCTGCATGGATTATAATGTGGCGATGGTCTTCCTTGGAAAAATCAGCAAGTGCTGCCTCATAGCCCCTGAGTGCCTGGTCAATTGCTGCATCACCAATTGCATGAACCGCTATTTGCAAACCCGCACGGTTCGCACGTATCATAAAATTATCAACAGTATCCTGTGGGTAGAACAGAACCCCGGAATTGTCTGGATTGTTCGTGTAGGGTGCGCTTAATGCAGTATCTTCAGATCCAAAACAGCCGTCAAGACCGTTTTTAAAGCATCCGCCAATTCGAGGAAGTTTTCTTCGAAGTGCTTTTTTCACGTTCAGGGTCTGAAAAAATATGCGAATATCAATGGGGAGTCCGGGCGAAGCAAGGCGCAGAAGATCAATATCAATATCAAGGGGGAAGCCGACCCCATCTGCTGCATGTATAAGTGATATACCCCGCCTGGCAAGGTAATCAGCTGCACCGCTGAAATTTTTAAAAAGATCAAAAAGAGGGATGTTTTTGGAAAGCTGGTTAGACACCTTGAAAAATGAGTTATGATAAAACCAGCCGGTTTTTTCGTCAAACCCTTCGTCCTTTAATACTGATGATGGAAGTTTTTTTATTAACGCTGAATTTCCAACTGCTGCATGACCATCGTATTTGACAATCAATAATGGATGCGAAGTCATTCTGTCAAGGTCGTCACGCTCTGGAAGTCGTTTTTCTTCAACAGTATGGGCGCAGCATCCAAAGGCCAGCAATTTTTTATTATCAGGATTTGCATTGATATACTTGTTTATCTGGTCGCCCATATTATCAAAATTCTCTGCATCTCTGCAATCGAGTCCTGCATTAAAAAGGGCGAAACCAGCATAATGGATGTGGGTATCAACAAATGAGGGAATAATGCATTTTCCCTGCATGTCCACCTGCTGCGCATCTGAGTATTGCTCAGGAACAGTGTCGCCTGTATAGACGATTCTGCCGTCATCGACTGCAAGAACCTTAAACAGCTGGCTGTTTTCTTCGCAGGATATAAACTCGGCATTTTTAAAAATCTTCATGCATTGTCTCCACAGCAAACGAAGTGTCACATGGAACTCGCAAATACAACCCGTTTCAAGGCAGCCGCAAAAAAGGCAAAGTCACTTCGATGCCTTGTCAGGACGGTCTAAAGGGCGATAAATATGCAACAAATAGTTGGTATAAATAGAAGTATAACTTCTTTGAACTATCATTTATTGCTAAACATTGTCAAGCCTTTTTTAGTGTGGTTGATGGCTGTTAAAGGTTTGTCAAGGTAGTGTTAAGCTGGAAGCATATTTCCGGATATTAGTAAATAGAAGGATTTGCAAGCGTTTGAAAAATAGCATGTTGTCAGAATGCGATATACCAGCGCATCCTCACGTGCATGGCGGGTAATAACGGAAAAAGGACTGCGGAAAAATTACAGCATCCCCATAGTTCTTGAATCGGTTTCAAGTATGGGCGGTAATGTTGTTTCTGTCCTCCCGAACATAGCCAGGCAAACCCGGTCTATTATGCTGATTTGCCTTCGAGTGTTTTCTTCATCAATGCTCATAATGACTGCTCGCTGCATTAAAAGTGCTTCTATGGTTCCCTTTTCCAGCATTTGCCTCTGCTTCTCAGCCTTGTTCAGGGCTTCAATCAATTTTTGCTTTTTTCGTGAAAGCAGGTCATAAGTACTTTCCTGTGATTTGATTTCTCCTGCAATACTCAGCAAAAAAGAAACCGCTTCAAAGAACTCTCTTCCCTTGTCCCACTCAATATTCCAGCCCTGGGAAATATCCACAAATCTGCAAAAGAAGTCAGCACGCTGGTCGATAATTTCAACATCGCAGCCCCTGATTAAAGCGAGGAACTTTGCTGCAATTTTTTCAGACAGCAGGTTCCGGGCAGACAGCTTGAGGTTTTTGTCAATTTTTCTGCTGATATTCAAACGCTCGACAAACCGTGTAATTCCGTCATCAGAGGGAACAAATTTTATCTTTGCATCATCGGGAAACTCAATAATTACTTCCTGATTAACAAGGCAGCCAGTAAGTATTTCTGCGTCATGAGAGTCCCATTCATGCTTCATGAGTATTGCTTCTGCCCCGTCACGAAGGGTGTCGTCGGGAAACAGAAGAAGTTCTTCAAGAACCGGCATGTCATTGGAGTCACTGTTTTTAAGTACTTCTTCTACTTCACATGATGTTGAAGCAGCAAAGCTCGATTCAATAAAATCAAGGGTCTTTGAATCCAGGCGTATCCCGTTTTCCAAAACTCCAGTCAGGAATCGGGTAAGTTCTGCAATTTTTTCTTCCATTGTTACTCCTGGTTTTTCTAGCCAGCATGTCTTTTTGGTTTTACAAAAGCTTTTTATGTGAGCTTGAAATCAGCTTGTCAATGTCGCCTGGTATTATCTGGCGATTGATCATCTTTTTAAAGACTTCATAAACGTCTGTTCTGCTGTTTTCTTTTCTCAGGCTTGAGCTATTATTGAACCATACGTATATTATCTGCCCTTTTATTTTAACCCTGCTGATGGTTTGGTATTTGAAAAACATTCGATAGCGGGCTGGCAGTCCATTTTTGACTCTTTTCCATGCTCGATATTTATCGCCAAGTGTTTTGCCTAAATGGAATTTTTTGTCCTGCTGGTTAGTTGGCACGTCAATGAATACTGACTTTAAGATGGATTTATATAATTTGTGTAACGTGTGATTTTGGATTTTGTCAGGTTCGACTTTTTCAATGGCCTGTATAAGTTCAGAGAAAGCTTTTATAAAGTACTCTTGAAAATATAACTCCCAGCCATTTGTTATAGCATCATTACTTCCATTATTTGAATTCTGCACTATCAAAACCTTCAACAATTTCTTTGTAGAGTTCAGGATCGGTTTTTTTCAGCAAGGCGGTCATGTCATTAAAAAGGGCTGGGGTCAGCTTGACAAGTTTCGACTTATCTTCTAAAAGCTGTTCAGCAAGGTTGAGGGTTTTTTCAAGATGCTCTGGGTCATCTTCTGGAAAATCAAGGGGGATGTCTTTTCCAGTCAGTTTTTTATAATCATCCATAATTCCATGAAGCTCATCTTCATAATCAAGTTCAAGGCAAATATCCGCATAATCAATAAGAATAAGGGCGTACAATTCAACATCTACCTGATGAGCGTCTTTTTTACCCGCAGCTTCTTTTGCTATTTTGTATGCAGTGTGAAAGTCATTTATTTTTCTGAGTGATTGT
>JAOZSB010000023.1:11085-23611 GCA_029939895.1 Desulfobacterales bacterium | reverse complement strand
CAATCTCATATAATTTGAAAAATGAAGTCCAAAAAGATGATCCAGGCAGCGCAGTTTTGAAATTTCTCATAGAGGTATCAGAACTTTCTTTGTGCCCCAACATCTTATTTGCCCTGGCGTTAACAAGCCATGCAACCGCATCCATCTCATAGCCCTTTAGAATATCTTCGGTCTGTCTTTTGATCTTCTCAGGATTCCCTTCTGCTGTTAAATTAATACTTCCCAGAAGATTAACAAAAACATTGAAGTATATTTGAAATTGTTGAATGCTATGCATGGAAGCAATTTCATTTTCATCAACAGCCCTGAAGTCTATAATCTCTTTATATCTATCGTCGAAGGTATCACCCTTTTCCACTGCGTCTCTTCCCACTGTGTAAACAGCCTTGTTTTGTTTCCCAAGACTTAATCCTTTGTCAGGGTTAAGCTTTTTATACAGATCAGTCCCCGGCAGCGGTTGAACAATTGAATTCGTACACCAGTCAACCTTCAGTTCTCTGGCGAAATTAAATGAATCAAACAACTCACCAAAGGTTTCACCTGGAAAACCAAACATCCATGTAGTGGCAATGGTTACCTGCGGGTGGTTATTTCTAAAAATATTGACAGCATTCCGAACAATTTCCTTGCTGACTTTTTTCCCCATGGACTCCATTCTTTTACTGTTTCCGGTTTCAACTCCAAATCCTATCATAACGCAGCCACTGTTAACCATGACCTGCGCCAGTTCTTCGGTAATTGAATCAGCCATTACATAATGATTCGTACTCCATGTTAAATCGAGTTGCAGATCAGCCAGCCTGTCAAAAAGCTCTAATGACCGCTTCCTGTTGCCCAAAAGATCATCATCAAGCCATTCAATATGCCGGACATTTTTTTTGTAATATAGATACTCAATTTCATCCAAAACATCCTGAGCTGCCCTGGCCCGGACTCCACGTTTCATAAAGTAGCTTACAGAACAAAATTCACATTTTCCACGGCATCCTCTATTGCTCATAATATTTGCATAGGGGCTGCCTTTTCCGGCTGTGCGGGCCCATAAACCGGCAGAGCCATATTGATGATAATCATCAAGGGGAATTTTTTCATATTCCTGGCGAATGTCGAGGGATACTATTGATTCAAAGGTTTCATCAAAGGATACAATCTCATCATCCACATTGAACACCAAGTTCACAGGCACATTATAATTTTTGCCCGGCTTTACTTTGCCGGCACTGGTTTCCTCCCAGATATTAAGCAGTTTAATGAGTTGTGTTTCACTCTCCCTTTTAAAACAAATATCAGCAGCATTCTCTTTCAAAAGCCCGACAGGGTCAGCATTGGTGCACTGCACTCCACCCATAATAACAAATTTGCCCTTTGATCTTAAGTAATCCGCTATCTCAAGAACCTGTCTTTCTACAGCATATTGCATATAGGATATGCCGTAAACGTCACAATCCTCTGGAATTGATCTTAAAAGAGAATCAAAATCCGTCTTCTCATCGCAGACAGCCCGCTTAATTAAATCCAAAAAAAGATCTTTGATAATCACTTCCCAACGGCTGTGAAAAAGTGTAACCGCAGAAGAAAGAGACAACAGGCCATAGGGAAAATATATTGTATATCTTTTCTTCTTTGCAGTTTCTCTATTAACATAATCCGGGTAAATCCCCGGGGGTTGGATCAAGCATATTTTTCTTTTTTTAATGGGGAATTTTTTTAGAAGCAGGCTCAGCTTTTCATATTTATGCACAATATCAGGAGGCAAAGAATCGTTTTTTTTCCCAAACAATAATTCTTCGATTTCTTCCTTTGGCATTGTATAAATTGGCGGCGCAACACCCAGCATTTTTCTCCTCAAGCATCAATAAAATTATACTCTGTAATTAAATATTTTTTAGCAATGTCGATAAATTTTCCAAAAACAATGGACACGAACCGTCACCCTCTGGTGGTGCCCAGGGCGGAAAGCAGTAGTCAGAACGGCTGAATGGGCCCCTGGTTGTTTCATGAAAAACAACCATGTCAGTAATCGGAACTACTGTATAATATAATGATTCAGAAAGGCGATAGTAGCAAATACCGCCAGCACCATATTCAGTCATATTTATCAGTTTTAGTACATTGCCGCCTTCATCAAATAATATTACTTTAAGCTCTCCTTCAATTATATGATACGAAACTGTTTTATTAAGATGCTTATGGGGCCTGATATACTCACCCTTTGAAAGAACAATAAGCATTTCGTGAATATCATCTTTAATGCTTAAATGGGTACAAAGGCGTGACTGCTTTCTTTTACTTTTTGATGCACTTTTTTTTAAAATAACAACTTCTTCTTTAGAAACAGTTGTTATTGATTGTTTTGTATAAAACACATCCTCATTTTCGCTTATCCAGTTGTGATTCATAATTTATAAAAATCCTTTATGGTCTTGACAATGTATTCTAATTCTTTCTGCTGTAATTTTTCATGATTCGGGATACAAAGTATCTGCTTTACCAGTCGGTTCGCCACGGGTAGTTTTATTTTGGAAAACTGATTTTTATATGCACTGTGATGGGGCATCAGCAGAGGATGTTGAATCTTTGTTTCAATGTCCCTGTTGTTAAGATATGCCTGCAACTCATCCCTTTGCGGAGTAATAATCGTATATGTGTAAAAAGCGTGACTGGAACCATCAGGCTCTGGACAGGTTACTATATCTTTCAGGCAATTTGTAAAAAAGTCTGCTATTTCCTGTAACCGCTCCTGTTTTTGAGAAAGATATTTAAAACCAACCAGCATCATTGCTGCCTGAATGGTATCCAGTCGGCCATTTAAGCTGGGAACATGGCAGTCTTCTTTATTGATAGTTCCTGCATATCTTAATGATATCAAGTCGTGATAAAGTTTTTCATCATCAGTAACAATACAGCCAGCCTCCCCGTATGCACAGTATATCTTCATGGGATTCATGCTGAAACAATTTATGTGGCCCATTGATCCAGCCACCTCACCGTTTCTACTTGCACCAAAAGCCTGTGCTGCATCTTCAACAACATACAGATTGTTCGCCCCTGCGATTTCCATAATTGTGTCCATGTCGCACAGCCGGCCTGTAAAATGAACAGGCAAAATCGCTTTGGTTTTGTCAGTAACAGCATCCTTAATTATATCTGCATTGATATTAAGATCTTCACCAATATCAACAAAAACCGGAGTCGCGCCGCATAATACAATAGCATTAACGGTTGCTATCCAGGATAAAGGAGTGGTAATCACTTCATCTCCAGGCCCGACCCCAAGGCTTTTTAAAGAAAGATAAAGAGCATCTGTCCCTGAGCTTACTCCAACAGCATATTTTTTTTTACAAAGACGTGCAATATGTTCCTCAAAAGCTACCAACTCAGGCCCTAGTGAAATTCTCCCGTGCCGTAAGACATTTTCTACCGCACCCAGTAATTCATTACGCATTTGTATGTCTGTAACGCTTAAATCTCTATATGAAATTTTCATTGCAGCAGCTCTTTTATTTTATGGATAATAATTACTAAACAGACACCCTTGGTGTTGTGCATAATGCCCATCTATAATGGGTCATATCAGGAAAGCCAGTATGAACTATTTCATCATTCATACCAAAGTGAAAAGCATTGCAAAAATACTTATCAGCAAATATTTTTAATTCTTCAAAATTCATTAAATTAACATGACCCTTTTTTGATCCTTCGCTTGAATATTTTTCAGCAATCTTATTTGGAGTTCCAATAATACAAACTCCGAACTTGGAAAGTGATTTACAAAGATTACTCATAAATATGTCTTCTTCCTCAGGATAAATATGCTCAATTGTATCGATTAAATATATTGCATCGACAATTTTTTCATAGGGTTTTTTCCTGAAATCGTGATACTTGAAAGTAATATTTTTCACAAACGAAAGCTGCTCCTGTGCTTCTTTGAGCATGTCTTCATTTATATCTGTACAAATAAGTCTGTCCACCTGATCGGCAACAATTATTGAACCAAAGCCATCTCCGCAGCCAACTTCCAACACCGTCTTCATGCCCGATAGCATTCTGGCACAAAACTTATACCGTGCTGTAACAAAACTAAACCTCATGGGATCAGTAATAATACTATGCGCTGCAAGCCTGCCTATTGTTAAAGGCTCTGGTTTTGATTCTTCAACGATTGACAACCAGAGCTTCTTTGAATCATTCATACTTCACTCCAATGTGCAAAAATAAAAAATACGGCTCCAACATTGTTGATTAACTGCAAAAACAATCAAAGCGTGAAAGAGTTGTAAGTATTTGCGGTTTTTTCATACAAACATCATATGTTCTTTATCGGCATTTAGGTACCCAAGGATTAGTCTATTTATTTCATTCGAGGCACAATGATGATTACACACTCTGGAAGGGTTGATATTAAAAAATTGATCTTTACTTTCAAACCATCCCTCCTTAAAGCTTTTTTCTTTAATTGAAAACAATAAACCGTTTTTCAAATTATAGGCTTTATCGTGGCAGGAATATACGTTTAAATCTGCTCCGATAACCGGAAGAACCTGCACATACGGGCACCAGTCGTAACCCTTTTCAAACCTGTCATCAAGCCTCCCGTAGGCGTTAAATATTTCGAAGGTACTGTCGGCCAGTGTGCTGACTGCCTTTTCAAGCTGTTCTCCGACCTTGTCTAATAAAGGCTCGTGATACATATTGTTGGCACCCATATCATTACTTACTATGCATGGGGATACTTTGACCGTGTCTGTACCAGTATCTTTTATTTGTGTAATAAGATCAAAAATATTGTCGGCGTTTACTGTATCAACAACAATACTTACTCCCAGGAGACACTGGCCGCCAAGTTTTTTAAAATCGTACATATTCTTAATTACTTTATCAAATTCTCCAACCGGAACACTTCGTATTTTTGAATAACTTTCACCATCATACCCATCTATTGACACCCGAATCCATGTTCCACTATTAGCGAAAATTTCTGCAATTTCACCATTAAGAAGAGACCCGTTAGTAAGAGAAGCGAACCTGACATTTGAGCTGGCAAGTCTTTTCAACACATCAAGAAAATAAGGATAGCAAAATGGCTCGCCTCCGCCGCTGAAAGTCACGGCTTTAACATCCATTTCGATTATGTCTTCGACAATCTCCATCATTTTATCTTTTGGAATAAAGCTTGTCGTCAACATATCCCTGCCAAGCTGCAGGCCCTCCTTTGTATATGCACAGTAATCACATTTGTGATTGCAAATATTTGTCGGTTTAAGCCTGATATGCAAAGGCGGCTGAATTTCTATTTCTGACTTCGGCAGGGAATTCACCTTGTCCATAAAATGAAATATTTTTTGTTTTGTATATCTAAGTCCCATTTTTCTCGTTATCTCATATTTGGGTTAAGCAGTATCTTATAAAAATTGTTCTGGCCCATGCCTTTAACAAGTTGACTTAATATATAGTAATAACAGCAATCCACCCTGTTTGGTGTATGAAATATTGAGGGTATTACTGACTTGAAAATTATTAAAGTAAACCAGTTTGGTTAGATCAAGCTTTATTTAGCAATAACCACAGATTCCATTGCTCATATATACATCTGATATTGTAACCTATTCGAACAAATATATCTTGCAAATTTAGTATAGTAATTATATAAATATCTAAAATTAAATATAACTGTCAAGACAATTTTTTATCTGACTGACGATACAAATTCAATCAATACAATGCTTTTTGCAGCCATATAATAATATTGATAAACAATTAACATAACAGGATGTAGAAATGAAAATAGGAAAAATTCTTTTTGTTATTCCTAACAGCTCATGGTTTGGTAAAAGATACTGGCAAAGCTTTCCCTACACAGTGGGGCTTCTGTGTGCAGTGATGGCTGAAAAAGGTTATGAAATGGACGTGCTTGATGCCAATCTATTAAATTTGGATGAAAATGCTCTTGAGAAAGCCATAGCAGATATTGCTCCTTCAGTTGTGGGTATCAGCGCCATGACTGTTGAGTACAGAAAATGTGTACACAAAAGCTTTGAGATTGTTAAAAAAGCAGATTCAAACATCATCACCGTGGTGGGCGGTGTTTACCCTACTTTATCGGCTGAGATTGCTTCAAAGGATAAAAACATAGATTTTTTAATGATCGGCGAAGGAGAAATTCGCTTCCCGCAATTGATAGCCGCCATTGAAAATAATACCCCCTTTGACAAGATTGGCGGGCTGCTTTGGCAAGACAAAGAAAATAATAAAATTATTGCTACGGATCAAGACACTGTAAAAAACAGAATCAATGACCTGAATGGACTGCCATTCCCAGACTACAGCCTGTTTGATATGGAAAAATATCTTCACTTTGGAGAAAGATATACTCAGAATTTTCAATTCAGAAAATTTCCAGTGGGACAAGTCATTACATCCCGTGGATGCCCGTATAAATGTGTTTTCTGTGCTTCCAACAACATATACAGTAACATAGTAACTTTTAGAAGCCCTGAAAATGTTCTTGCCGAAATTGATATGCTGGTCAAAAAATTCGGAATTAAAGAGCTGGTCATTATAGATGACAATTTTCTATTAAAACGCTCCAGAGCCGTAAAAATTCTGGAAGGACTGGCAGAGCGCGATTATGATCTTTTATGGAAATCAAACAATCTTGCAATCTTTCATTTGGACGAAGAATTGCTTGAGCTTATGAAAAAAAGCGGGTGCTACCAGATTACTGTCTCAATTGAATCCGGCCACCCAAATACCTTGAAGCGCATGAAAAAGCCCGTTGATTTGGACCAGGCCAGAGAGATTGTAAAGATAATCAAAAAACTTGATATTGAACTAATATCCAACTATGTTATCGGGCTTCCCGGGGACACCTTTGATGAAATTTTAGAAACATTCCGATATGCCGAAAACCTGAATATAGATTATTCACTTTTTTCCATTGCAACACCGCTGCCCGCAACAGAGCTTTTTGATATATGCAAAAAACAAAACTACATTGCATCTGACTTCGGGTTTGAAAACTTTGATTACTACGGATTCGGCAGGGGCGCAATTACAACAGATGAATTCACACCCTTTGAACTTCAAGTACTTCGGGCCTTTGAGTGGGACAGAATCAATTTTAAAACCAAAGCAAAAAAAGAAAAGATTGCAAAAATACTTGGCATTACTATGGATGAACTTGAAAAATGGAGAAAAGAAACCCGCAGAAAAGTCGGTGTTGATGTCAGGGTTTACGACAGAACGGCTGAATAATCAACTGCATCAATCATTTTAAAAAAAGATAAACTCATAATCTCCGGAATATTCAAACTCATCAAAAAGAAAAATCCATTCTTCCGGTGAAAAAAATGATTCACAGGTCAAGGCCCAGCACTGTAAATTAAAAAGTTCTTCTTCATTTCTATAACTCTCCACCACCAGAAACTTGTTTTTTGCAACCCGTTCCATCTCTTTAAGGGCTGTTTTCAGCTCATGGACTCTCAGGTTGTGGAGGGTAGTAAATGATATTGCAAGGTCAAACTCGTCATCTTCAAAGGGATAGGGTGTGTGGGCATTGTGTATAAAAAGGTTCTGTTTTACTTCTTCCTTTGAGTTTGCGATTCCATGCCCGGAAATATCAAAGCCTTTTACGGTTGCATCTGGAAGCAGTTTTTTTAGCTCAAAAAGCAAAAAACCCTTGCCGCATCCAATGTCGAGAATTTTTGCGTCCTTTTTAAGATCATAAATCTCTATCAACCGCCTTGCTACAACCTCCCATCTGCCGTCGTACTTGTATCCCCCGTAACCGTACCGCCTGTCTCCGTCCCAGAAATCGGCTTCAAACTTTCTCGCCATTTCCATACAGGCAACCTTATCGTCTGTCATCCTGCCGATATAGTCCCGTTTGGTGCTTTTATGCAGGGGAGTTACTACTTCAATCAATCTACCCATTTCTCAACCTTTTGCATTTTGCAGCAGTCCCTTAACAACAAATTCAAGGTTTTCGCCAGTTATTGAAAATCTTTCCATCAGGCTGTTCTGGGTGCCATATTCATCGGGAAAAATATCAGGAATTCCTATTCTTTTAAATCTAATCGGTCTGTCAAAACATGCTTCTGCCATGATCTCCGCAACCGCACTGCCCAGCCCGCCCGTAATCGTGTGTTCCTCCATCGTCACCACGGCCTTGACCCTTGAAGCATTTTCAACTACCGCCTCCACGTCAATCGGTTTTACAGTCGGCATGTGAAGCACGCTAACACCAATCCCTTCTTTTTTCAGCCTGTCTGCGACCTCAAGGGCCGGCCCAAGGCATATGCCGCATGTTATTACAAGGGCATCTTTTCCCTCCCGCATGGGATAGGCCCTGCCGATTTTAAAAGGAGTCGATGGATCGGTCACAACAGGGTCATAACCCTTTGCCAGCCGTATGTATATTGGGCCTTGATGCTCAACGGTTTCGGGCATGAGTCTTGTCATCTCGTCTGCATCAGCAGGAGATAAAATTGTCATATTCGGAATTGCCCGCAATATTGCAATGTCCTCTGTTGCAAGGTGGGTAGGTCCCAGGGGTGCGTAAACCAGGCCCCCGCCGTTTCCTATCAACCTGACATTCACGTTATGAAGACAAAGGTCGAGGACTACCTGTTCAAAACAGCGCCTTGTTAAAAAGGTCGCTATTGTGTTGACATAAACGATTTTTCCTTCCAGGCTCATCCCCGCTGCCATGCCAACGACATTAGCTTCGCTGATACCTTCCATAAAGAAGCGTTCTGGTATTTCTCTTTTAAAATCCTCCAGCACCCCATGGCCCAGGTCTGAACCTGCAAAAACTATTCTTTCGTCCTTTTTGGCAAGCTCAAAAACTATGTCCAGGCAGGTTCTTCTCATATTGCAGCCTCAATTTCTGCGTACATTGACTCTATCTGCTCATCGGTGATATTGCTTTTATGGTGCCATTCCAAATTGCCTTCAGCATAGGAGACACCCTTACCCTTTATTGTATGGCAGATTATTGCAGATGGTTTCTCAAAATTAAAGGGTACTGATTCCAGGTTTTTTTTTAGTTCACCCACATCATGACCGTCAATCTCTTTTACTGCCCAGCCGAAACTTTGCCATTTATCTGCAAAAGGCTCCAGGTCCTGTACCTGGCTGGTGGAGCCATAGGACTGGTTTTTGTTGTAATCGACCATGACGACCAGGTTTGAAAGCCTGTGCTTTGAAGCACACATTGCAGCCTCCCAGACCGAGCCTTCGTTTGATTCTCCATCGCCCTGTATCACAAAAACCTTGCTGCTCCTCTTGTCCATGCGGGCAGCCAGAGCAAACCCCAGACCCAGGGAAAGACCGTGGCCGAGGCTTCCGGTCGAGGCTTCAACCCCCGGAACCTTGCTGAACTCAGGGTGTCCGCCTAATATGCCGCCTTTTCTACAAAATCTGTCCAGCTCTGAATCATCAAAAAAACCCTTGTCCGCCAGGAGTGCATATAAAGCAAGGCAGCCGTGTCCCTTGCTTAGAATACATCTGTCCCGCTCGGCCCATTGAGGTTTTTTGGGATTAAAATTCAAAATATCGTCATAGAGTACCCGCAATATTTCTATTAATGACAAAGATGCGCCCAGATGCCCCCTGCCGCCACCCTTGAGCATCCTGACGACACTTCTCCTCAAATCCTTTGACCGCTCGTCCAAACTGGTTGCAGCGCCAGATATATTTACTTCAGGCATACGGAAACTCCCTGTTTGTCTTCTCGAGTACATTAAACATTGCCATAGCTTTTTCAAGCTGGATTTTCAGCATGTTTTCATTATCTTCATCACCTGGAACCGCCCCTGCAAACCTGCGTCTTTCCAGGTCATTTGAGATGAATTCATTTAGAAAAATCATGCACCATTTAAGGGCAAACACCGGATACAAAACCCTCAGCCTGGATTGCAGGCCTTTAATATTGAAGCCCTCAAGCATCTTGAACACAAAATCTCTTTTAGTCTCATCGGTTAAAGCCATTGCAGGATGAAGTACAAAATCTGCTATCAGCTTTGCCGGGTCATCAAGGCCGAAATGTTCGAAATCAAGAAAAAAAAGTTCCCCAGTGTTATTCATAACTGCGTTGTGAAATCCAAAATCAGAGGGGCTAAGGGTTATCTCATGGGTTCTAAGTTTTCTATTAAACTCATCCATGTTTTTCATGTGATTTTCAAGCCCCTGAAAATAAGCCTCAAATCGTTTCAGAAAATCAAACAAATCCAGATAAATCCCTTTGTCCCCTGGCAGGCTCTTGAGGCGGTCAAGGCGTTTTCCTGTTATCGCAAATACTTCTTCAATGGTAAATCCAGCCTCGGATGCTTTACCGATATTGTGTTTTTTTTCGCTTAACCTGTAAAGCTTCATCGCAAAGTCAACAGCCTGTTCTATCATTGCTGCATCAGCGGGCATGTTCCGGCAATTTTTGCCGTCAATATATTTTAAAACTAAAAAAAGCCTGTCCTCGTCTGAAAAATAGTATTTAAGGATATTGGAAAATCCCTTTTCAGACAAAAGTTCATAGGCTGCCTTTTCTCTAAAAAAATTATCCTTCCTGCTGCCATCTCCGCTATGGAACAGCTTAACTGCAATGTCGGCACTGCTGGTTTTGAGCCGGAGAATCTGGCTGTTCTTCCCCCCGCCTGATTTCAAGACTTCAAAGGCTCCGGGGTTTGTATTTTCAAGCCCCAATCTACTTAAAATGATGTCACGGGTAACTTCCCAGGATGGATGTGACCTATCCAAAAAAGAATCCATTTATGCCCTTCCACGAAGCAAACGTCCTTATTGCATTATTGACTTTATTTTTGTCCCCCCCGGCCTTTGATGCGGCCCCCTGTGAATAGAGAATTTTTTCGATATTTCCTGGAAACGATTTTTCCTGGAAAGTCTCAATAAGGTCGTCAATGAAATGGGTGCAGCCAAGAGCTTTTATCCGCTCAATCTTTTCTTCCCTGGTTGACTCGAAATATACGCTCTCTTTTTTTATCCCAAGACCTGCCTCTTCAAAGAATGCATTTTTCTCCATCCACCCCAGGGCAGCCTTCCTCAGGTCGGTTCCATCACTTTCAAAATTCGAAAACCTTGTCTTATGGCTGACAATAAAAGTAGTAATTTCTTTTTCGCGGCACTTGTGGAAGAAATCTCCAACGCCCTCAATAAGCTCCGCATGATCAATCAGACTGCCGTAAATCAGAGCCTGCAATCGTTGCCATTTTACTTCTCCATCATCAAGAAGTCTGATAGTATCCCTGATATTTTTTTTGTTTTGATTGTCTGGGCAAAGCACATCCTTTTCCAGAAAACCTTTTTCAACGGCAGTACTAAAGAGTCTCCTGTCATAACTTATTATTGTATTATCGAGATCAACACCGATTACTTGTTTATTTATAACCACAGGTACAGCCTATTTTAAATTGATTATCTGCATTGTTTTTATATTGAAATAAGCGGGGTTCGAGAAAGGTTCCGGAACCAGCCCTTTGGTAAAGGCATCCTTCAGGTCGAGGACAGCCTCCTCCAGAGTATGCTTTGCTTCAAAGCCCAGTTCATCCCTGATTTTTTTCGATGAAACATGGTACGATCTAATATCATCAGACGAAGTGGTATTTATTGGCACATCGCCCCCAAGTGCCTTGTTTACAATCCTGGCGATCTCCTTGACCTTGTAATTCTCATACCCCACGTTGTATGTTTTTCTGTCGATCTTCTCCCTGGGCTGCTCCAGTAAAAAAAGGTACAGGTCTGTCATGTCCTCAATATGAAGATTGGGCCTTTTCTGTTCTCCGCCAAATACTGTTATCACACCCTTGTTCACTGCATGGCTCGTTAGAATATTGACCGTTAAATCAAGGCGCAGCCTTGATGAATATCCGCAAACCGTTGAGGGCCGTATTATTGTGAAAGCCATTTCATCGCTAGCATTTTCGTGGAGAACATGCTCGCACTCTGCCTTGTATCTGGAATATTCTGTCAAAGGTTCAAGGGATAAATCCTCAGTGACTTCATCTTCATCCCTGAGTCCATATACACTGGAGCTTGATGCATAAATAAAAAACTTAACTTTGTTTTTTTTTGAAATTTCAACAAGTGGAGCAAATGCATCAAAATTTATCGATTTTCCAAGATCAGGGTTAAGTTCGTAGCTGGGATCGTTTGAAATGCAGGCAAGATGTATCACAGCATCAACTCCAGGCATGATCTTGTTCAGCAGCCCGGCATCCCTTATGTCGCCCTTGATCTCCTCTAACCCAGGCTCCTGTCGGACACTGGATAAAGCTTCAGTGCCGTAAATATACAAATCAAGCACCTTTACACTGTAGCCCTGTTCTATAAGTTTTGGTACAAGAACAGCCCCAACATAGCCTGCACCGCCCGTTACAAGTATTGTCTTTATGCCTTCCATCGATTTCCCTGTTTTTGGACTTGATATGGTTTTGATTCTTATAGTTCTTGTCTATACGATTAAAAATCTTAGTTTTCAAGAACCTTCGGTTTCAAGAACCTTCGGTTTCAA
>JAOZSB010000023.1:0-10985 GCA_029939895.1 Desulfobacterales bacterium | reverse complement strand
TTTCAAGAACCTTCGGTTTCAAGAACCTTCGGTTTCAATAAGCGAATCGATCCAATAATGCAGCATGGCAGCGTGGCAGGTTTCCGCATTCCCGTATGTGTCTGCCTGCACATAAAATGACAGATCACCCATGCTCCTGATTTTATTATCGGCCTGCATGGCTGAAAACGTGATTGGAATTCCACCAAGTTCTCTGGACTTCCTGACAGCTTTCACAACATTGGGAGAATTACCTGAACTGCTTATTGCAACTAACATGTCACCCTTTTTTATCTTCAATTCCAGTGGCAGAGAAAAAGATTCCTCATAGCTGACATCGTTGGCTATGGCTGTTAATAAAGAAAGTTCGAAAAATACTTCTGAATTGATACCTGCATTTTTCATCAGGTCAGTCGCAAAATGGCTGGCCATTGAAGCACTTGCCCCGTTCCCCACAAGAAAAATCGTTTGACCCGCCTGTCTTATATCAGCAGTCATCTGCTTGAGTTTGATAAAACCTGCATCCGCACCAAGCTCTTTTCCTGCCGGATCCTGCACAGAAAGCAAGGCCATAAGAGACTCTAACTTATTTGTGTATTCCTGCCATTTTAACATATTATTTCTTCCCGCTTTTTTTTGGAAAAACTTATTTCACTTTTTCCAATGCATTATAAAGCATCGGAATTGTTTGTTCATGCCTGCCCTTGAAATAAAGCCCTTCTCCGCCATCGGATACAGCCCGAACAAGCAAAGTTTTTAAGGGGCGAAAATAATATGAGGGCTTGTCCTTTGGAGGGTCGCATCCAAAGTCATTACCAAGATCATGAAGATCGCACACAAGAGACGTAAAATTCGATATACTTTTACCTGTCTTTTTTGCGGCATTTCTGACCATTGCCAATGCTTTTAAAAAAACCTCAGGGCCCATAACCGCACTCCCGAAATTCATGATGACTCCGTTTTCAAGGGACTCTATTTTCTTTGTGTAAATCAGGAAATCTCGATAACTGGCCGCACCAAATGCAGCTCCATCGCAGTTTGGCAGCTCATGGACAATATCACATCCTATGCTGACATGCACTGTGACCGGAACCCCTGCCCTGTGCGCCGCCGCAAAAATACTAATATCCCTGTATTTAAAGCCTGATTCTTCAATCACCCTGCCTGCGGTCTCTCCGAGTCCCGCCTGGCTCTGTGCAGCAACCTTTGCAATGTCGTTAATGTCTTCGAGTTCCTTCCACAGGCCAAACTGCCCCTGGCTGATATATTTTGCTACACTCTCGGTTGTTTCGCCAAAACGCGCCAGCTCGTAATCGTGGATAAGACCCGCCCCATTAACTGCAATATGATTAATGTGTCCCTTTTCAATCATGTCGATGAGATAGCGCTGAACCCCCGCACGAATAACATGTGCGCCCATCATCAATATCACCGATGCATTTTTTTTGTTTGCATTAAGTATTTTTTTGGCAGTTTGTACAAAAACTGCGGCTGGTTCCTGTTTTGCTGTTTCAACAATATCAGAAACAGACAAATCACTTTTGCGTTTTTCAATTGATACAAGGGTCAGGTTTGACCTGTCAAACTGGGGATGTTTACTTTTCATAAAAGTTTTGCATTTTTTTTATTCGTGGCGTAATCAAAAGTATTAACTAATGCCAAATTAAAAACTGTTTTGGCGCAGAAACTACTTCATAAATGATGTAATCAGTTTTTGAACTCTCTGTCTGTCCATCGGTTTTTTATTCCCAAGAATTTCAACAGCCAGCGCGCCAACAACATTGCCTAAAAAGGCTATTATCTCATGGGGTGCTTCAACCTTTGCGGCCAGGGCGGTTATAGCAAAGAAGGCATCTCCTGCACCCACCCTGTCAATGACTTTGGAAGCAAAAGCTGGTGTCTGAAAAAAACTCGCATTGTTGTCAGCTATGGAGCAGCCTTTTCTTCCCTTGGTTACAATAAAAGCTGAACTGCCCAGGTTTGATGCCATTTTTGCTATACCCGTTCTCATCATCCCGGTTTTATTTCTGGTTGCAAGCCGGAATTCATGCTCTGCAATGCATACAAAATCGGCTCGCTGATATTTGTTAATGGTGTTAAATCCTCGGTTCCCTGCGTTTGCCTGAGTATTTACAGCGAGATATGGGGCTTTTTTTGATAGCAGTTCAATGACTTGACTGCTGATTGCGCCATGACCAAAATCAGAAGCAACAACCAGGTCAAATCTATCAAATTCCTTTTCGAGATGTTTTATCATCTGTGTTTCAACACTCGACTGAAGCCCTGAATCGTCCATTATGTAAACCTCAAAGAGCTTGTTCATGGAATATCCATCAATAAATCTTCTTTTCATCAGGGTTGGAGAACCCTTTTGAGTATAAAACTTCGAAGTGATATTCGTTTTCAATTGAGAATTAATAAACTCATCATATGTATCATATTCTCCAATCACCGAAACCAGACCCACTGATTCTGCAAAACTTGCCACATGATTTGCAACCGCAAGAACTCCTCCTGCAAAAAGATCATGGGATCTATATTGTAAGGCAAGAGTAGGGTCCTTTGATGATTTTCCAATTGCATCGCAAAATTGATATTCATCAAGGATTGTGTCACCAACAACCAGCACCTTCAACTGACTCATTTTATCAAGAATTTCAATGATCTGATCCAGGCTGTACCTGCGCCTGAAAATTTCTAAATAATCATCAATCTCCTTTGGAAACATAGAAAGGTACTTGTTTATAAGGTTGCTTGAACTAAAAACAATATCTTCGACAAAAACCAGTTCAGCTCCGACCTCTTTTACTGCCTCGACTTCCAGGGCAATTTTGCCCGTGGGGTCTGAGTCGAGTTCACGGTATTCGGAACCCTTTGCATAGAAATCAGGCTTTAAAAGTCTAAGTGTATTTTCAGCCGTGGGCCATTTGTTTATTGCCACATAATCGACTGGCCCAAGGGAGGCCAGGGCTTCCTGTCGTAATCCTTCTGTAAAGGCTGGTCTATGGCTGCCTTTATCAACGAATTTATCTGGGGAGAGTGTTACGACAAGGACATCGCCGTATGTTTTAGCCTGTGTGAGGTATCGTATATGCCCAATATGCAACAGGTCGAACACACCATGGCATAGTACAATCTTCTTTTTTTCAGCCTTCAATTTATCGATAATTTCAGGCAGTTCTTCCAGTTTTTTTATTTTATTTTCCATGCATTGATTTCATGCCGGTTCATATGCCTGACTTGCTCAATGATATTTACAACCGGCTGTATTCAGTTATTTTTCTTAAATTTATACTTATAATATACTGACTTTACGCACAACACATTTACTATTGACTTTAATTCAAAAATGAATGGCTAATAGTATCTTTTATGCAATACTTAGTCAAGCCTGATATCCTGAATGCGCAGCAGCAGTGTCGGCTCAACCTTCATCGTCAGCCGACAGGTTCCTGTTTTTTGGTTGCTGATAGGTGGTGGTTTTAAAAACCGATTCAACATTTAAGCCCTGTTTTTTGGCAAGGGCCGTGAGTTTTTCTGAGACTGTATCAACAAGCTCGGTATCGGACATCTGCGTCAGGTTGATATGAAAATCCTGACGGTCACCTATGTTTTCAAGAAAGTGGATTTCATCGGTGATATGCCCGCTTTCTTTGGCCCATTCGTATATCGGCGTACCAGGAAGGGGCAGCAGAAAACCGACGCTCGGAAATATATCGCATTTATCGCAGACATCTATTGTCATCTGGATTGTTTCCGGGGTCTCCTGGGGATAACCGAATATAACACTCGTAAGTGGTGTGACTCCGCCCTTCCAGAGGGCATTGGACTGTTCAATAAACTCATCGACGGTAATATGCTTTTTCATGGCCTTTAAAATTTCAGGGCTTGCGTTTTCCAGTGAATAGGAGATATTGTCACATCCAAGTGCACTCATCTCCTTTATCGTTTCGACATGGTCCTTTTTAAAAATATTCGCCCGGCATGGTGCGCCCCAGCCAACTTTAAAGTCGAGTCCACTTAATTGCTCAAGCAGCTCCCTTACGCCCTTGATGTTTGGGAAGGTAAGCTCGTCCCAGAATGAAATGTACCCTGCTCCGTATTTATTGTGAAGTCTTTTAATCTCCTGGGTTATCGCACAGGCAGAATAACTTCTGTACTTCTGGTCGTGGAATACATGGTAGCAAAAGGTGCAATTGAATGGACAACCCCTGGCAGAATTCAAGGGATAGCCAAGCACAGCATCGGTGTCGTACATATTAAAATTGATTTTCCCAAAGACATTATATTTTTCAAGATCAAATATCTCCCAATCGGGAAATCCAATAGGGTCAAGATCCGGGATTATCACTCTTTGTTCAGAAAATCTGATTTCTCCATTATCCTCAAATGCAATCCCTGCAACACTTCTCCAGTCCTGCTTTTTAGAAATTGCTGCCAGAAGGTCAACTATTGTCACATCACCTTCTCCCAAAGCCGCAATGTCAACTTTAGTATTTTTTAAAAGGATTTCCGGGATAGATGTGGCAACGGAATTTCCCGCAATAATAATAGCGTTGGGATTAATTCTTTTTATTATTTCAGATGCTTTCCGAGCCTGCACAAAGCCTGTAACAATACACCCAAACGCATAGACATCATATATGGTTTTTTCCAGAACTTCTTCTAGTTCCGCAAAAGTCATATCTACAACGTCCATATCTATTAAATCAAACTCAACCCCGGCCTTTTTTGCCGCGGTCATAATGTATCCAAGACCAACAGGTAACTGTTTTCTTTTGCTGCCCGGCCTTAATGAAAGATTGATAAAAACGGTCTTCATAGCATATACCTCATATATAGCGATATGATAACAAACTGCCACGGGCAGATTATTTATGTGTTTATTTACTGCCCACAACGAAATATGAAAAAGTTGTAGATACCTGTAGCAACTTTCATACAAATAACTAATCGGTATGATAATAATCAAATTTAGCTTTTTAATAAAAAAAGCAATTAAACCATTTTAACGATCAGTTTTTTTTTAATATAATTTTCGTTATTCCCTGTACTTTAATATTTTTGCTGGCACACCGGCACTTATAGAATCATCAGGCAAATCTGTATTGACCACTGCCCCGGCACCGACTACTGCGCCCTGCCCTATTTTGACCCCAACATTTACAACAACATAAGCACCCAGAAAAGTATCTCTCCCGATTTCAATGCTTTTATGGATATAGCCCTGCTTTGAAACAGGAACACCTTTTTTTGTTACATGGGCACTGGAATTAATCATAATTCCATTACCTAAAAGGCATTTGCTACCCAATGTTACATCAGAACCACAATTGAAAATCGATCTGGGTCCTATTGCACTTGATTCACCGATAGTTAGTGTCCCCTCTCTTGCTACGACAAATCGGCAATCACAATCAATCCTCACATTATCTTTGATTATAATTTTACCATTTTCACGGTTTCTTAAGTCTATGTTTCCGCCGATAAAAACATTGTCCCCGATTGTAATATTTCCAGGCTGGCCATTAATTTTCAGAGAAGGGATGCCGTGGATTGTAAAGTTTTTTCCTGTCCTGACTCCCTTAAGCCTGAGTATCATGCCAATAAAAAGGCTCCAGACCTTAATGAAGGAGTCCCCGAAAATAATATGAAGTAGACCTGTCATTTATCCCCACTTATGCATTATAGTCTTTGTAGATTCCACCCTTGTGAAACCATTGGAAATATAAAAATTAAGTGCCTTGACGTTATTTGTCTGGGTTCCGGTGAGTATTTTTCTCCCATTAAAGAATTTCGTTACCTCTTTTATCAGTTTTGATCCGATTTTAAGGCCCCTGAATTTTTCAACCACAGAAACAAAAAATAAGGCAATATGGTCGTCATTGTCATTGGCAAGTATGACTCCTGCGGCCTCTCCATTTATAAAAGCTGCAAATATATGATTCCGTGCGCCGGGTTTGTAGTTTCTTATATACTCCACCCACAAAAGCTGAGCCTTCTCAAAGCCGACTCTATTATCAATATGAAAACGTGTAAGGCTGTAGCTTCTGCCAAAGTCTTCAAAGGGCAGCGACTCAACGCTGTCTAATTTCCTGATCTCCACATCATCATGCTTATAATCAGCACCCTCACTATTTTTGTCCGCTGGCCTGCCGAAGAACTCCAGGGTGACTTCTGTAAGAATGTATCTAAAGCCAGCGTCCTCGAAGGTCTCAACAAGGGCATGGGGCATGGAGGTGTCTATCTTTGCGGTTGTAAAAGATCCTTCAAGTGCTGATATAATATGTTTTGATGCTACATGTTTTGATACAAAATGGCCTTTAAATAAAGTCCTTCCAGCGTCAAAAAAAAAGCATGGCCTGGCGAAAAAGTCTGTATCCCATTCAAGATGCTTGAAATAGATGCTTGATTTTTCATCTTTGATCAGGATGTCCCTGTCAGAAGATTTTATTGCATTCATCCAGAATCCTTGCTGTGTTGAATATGTTGGTGTCGGGTGCGTCAGGCGGGTTTATGACGCTGTTTACAAGCTCGTCTTCGTCAAAGTCTCTGTATCCCAAATAGTTCACCCACCCTTTTTCATTAAAATATTCGCACCTCGCCTGCTGGTGCTTATGTGTGGCTATCAGTATCGCAGGGGTCTTTGTTGCCACGAGTTCCGATGCTGTCAGCCCACCTGCTCCTATGGCAACATCGCATGACAGGTACTGTTCAAACATATTTTTAACATTCTGCTCTATTACTACATCGGCATTCTCAGCTTTTTTCTTCAAGGCTTCTATCTCGCCATAACCAGAACCCACGATTGCTTTGATTTTCAGAGCAATACCCTGTTTGATAAGAATGTCCAGAATCTTCCCTGTAAAATCAAGCTCGTCCGCCCCGCCCATTGTGAGCAAAAGTGTTTCTGGCTTTTGTTTATATTTTCTGCTTTCTATTATTTGTCGGTCAAAGTTTATTGGAAGAATCACAAATTCAGGGCCCAGAAGAAATTTCGTCCCTGGATACTTTTCAGGATTAAAAAAATCAAAGGCCGCTGTGTCCCAGTCAATTACAATATCCATGTCCTCAAAAACATGACCGTCAAAACAGACGCAGGCCTTTTTTATTTTTTTGCTCAGACCTTTGTAGTCCGTCAATTTCCTCTCTGTTATTTCAAAAAAAACAAGATCAATTCCAACCTCTTCGATAACAGAGTTAAGTTTTCTAACCTCATCTTCCACGGTTATGCCAGCAGGCATGGTGTAAAGGTTTTCAACCCCCTTCATTTTTGTAAGAGCAAGCCCTGCTTGAGTATCCTTGATTAAAAAATAGACTTTCCATCTGTTTTCTATAAAGTACTCGGAAAGATTTATCAGGCTGCTTAAGTCTCCGATCCCAAGAACTGGTGATGCATCGGCCCGGAACAAAATTTTTTTCTCTTTTTTGATCACGATAGAATCGGTTCCCATGTTATAGGGTCTTCAAAGCAGTTTTCAAGCAAGCCATTATGATTTATTCCAATCTCTGCTATTATATATGTTTTCAACAAAAATAATTCCGTTTTAAGATCATGCAATAAACTGCCCTGTGCAGACCAGTTTTATGAGTTTGTTTGCTGACCCCAGGCGAAATATGAAAGAGTTGTAACTCTTTATGGTTTCTTTCATACAAACAAGCCATCAGCATAATCGGTTTATTTTTTTACCAACATGTAACGGTGTTCACCATCACCCCACATTACTTCAGCGTCTTTAATGTTCCGTGACAATGCATAATCAAGGTCAAAAGCATTTTGGGAAATGATTTTACTAAACTCTAAACCAAGTGCAGCAAACATTTTTTCTACATCTTCTCTACTGGTATGAACCTCAATGGGAACATGCCAGACATCGGAAAAGAAAAAGCGATTCGATGGCATTCCGATTGTTCCAAGAACCGTGTTTGTATAGTCCTGGGGAATATTTGAAAATACTCTTCTCATGACATCCCTTGTATCCCAGAATATCCCTCCGGTTGCATAAAGATATATAAATGAGTTCCCACCCTTTTTTAAGACTCTGTTAAGCTGGCCCAGACTTTTTTCAATGGATGAGGAGTGATGAAGGGTTCCGTTGGAAAAAACAAAGTCAAAGCTTTCATCCTCAAAGGGAAGCTCAAGAAAGTTTGCTTCCATGAAATCAACATCAAGATTTTCCTCTTTTGCGATTAGAACAGATTGACTATATGCTTTTTCAGAAATATCCACACCAGTAACTTTTTTGGCACCTAGTGATGAAAGCCCAAGGGAATATCTACCGCTTCCACATCCCATATCAAGAACGGTCTTTCCTGTTATAGTTTTTTCAATAACTTCCTTTGACATCCTTTTTAAGATAAGTTCTTTGCTCTCTTCATACAGAGTTTTTTTATCAAAACTTTTCCACAACGATGTATAAACATCCGATGTCTTTTCTTCTATGCTTTTTGTCTCATTTAATTTCTCGTCAAATTTTTCCAAATGTAATTTCATTGGATCAAAGTCATACAAAGCCAGACTCTTCTCTGACTCTTCAAGAAACCTGTTTACATCCACAATTTTACCAGTGATAAAATTTACAGGATCAGTGTTTTCAAAATTAGCACAAGGCTCATATGGATATGTAAACCTGTACAATTCGTGGCTTGCTATTACAACCAGAAAAGCACCACCGGTTTTTATAAGTCTCTGGCACGAGTTCTCATACTTTTTCAATTCCTCGTAATACTTCTCAGCTTTTAGCATTTAAATCTCCTAACTCTTTTATTTTTTAAAAAATGATAAAGTAAAATTTTTATGCTTTTAATAAAAAAACTACATTAACCAACAAGCAAACCAAGGAGTTTGAAATCATCAAGGAGCATGTTTGCTTCATTTTCAATCAATATATTTCTTGGAATGTTATCTGGATTATTTTTAAAATCAGGTTGAACGGATTTATCAAGTTCACTAAGCACTACATCCATGGTGCTGTTTCCGTCAAGGTGGCTGACTAATTTTCTTGCAAAGGCATCAATATTTATAGGTTCATGCCTTTGATTAACAATTAAAAGATTATTGCGTGCCTGAAACAGAGCCATTTTGCTAACTTTTGGCTTTTGACTCACAGTCAACAAATAGCCAAAATCACGTGATGATAATCCTAAAAAATTAGTAATATAGCCTTGCAGAATACCGTTGGTGAATGATTGCATCTGGGATTGAGTGTGGCTGGCAACTCCTTCATCAAGGGCAATGCCTGTAAAGCTGTTGTCAAAAAGGTCGCTAATCTTTATACAGCCTTTATTGCTTGTGCATAATATTTTAATCGCATTTTTGATTAGTGAATTATTGCTTTTAATCCCGACATCACTGATATTTCTAATCTCCTGCATTTGATTATCAGCAACAATTTCTTCAGGTGCTAAAATTTTGGCAGGCAGGTAACAGTACATATCCTTTAACTGCTCGAAAGTAATGTCTCTTGAAATATTTGCTTTATCAGCATCAGCGCACAAAACGCTTTGTCGAAATGACCGATTTTCCAAAAAATCAAAATATTGTTCTTTTTCTTCAAATGTAGTGCAGATGGAATTTAATGTATTATTAATTTCAGGTGGCAATTTGAACTCACTCGAAGCCCCGGCCTGTGCTTCGTTTACAAAGGCAAGCCCATATTTCCCGGCTTTGTTAATAAAGTCCTGAAAATAACTTGGCCTGTTAAACAGTTCAATATATTCATGGAAAAGATAGCTCTCTTTATTTGATGAAAATATATTCACATGGTTTTGCACAACATGCTTGTAATATGAGTTGCTTTTTTCTGCATAGGACTTGATAAATTCAAGGAGTGCCTTTGCCTGTTCAATTTTTTGCTGATTGTCGCTAAACTTTTTTGTATGATAAAGGATCATATCCCTTGCCATCATTTTTGTACTGCATCCAGGAAAAGTACCATAGCTGATATATACCAATCCGTTTTTTTCGAGGTTTTGCGAGGAGATTTCCAGAATCTTATTTTCAACTTCCTCCGGGACCCAGGAGTAAACGCCATGGCTTATAATATAGTCAAACTTTCCCCATGACTCATCTATTTCCATCAAATCTGCCTTTGGTACTTTGATGTTCTCAAGACCAAGCTCATTGATGGTTTCTTGTGCTTTTTGAATTTGAACTAAAGAAATATCTGCTCCGACAAATTCGCTTTCCGCCAGGTGAAATGCCATTGGAATAATGTTTTCACCGGTTGCACATCCTATCTCCAGAACACGACATTTTTCTACAGGTTTGGGATTAAGCCCGAAAAGACTACCGATGACGCATAGTCTTTCCGGGTGTGCCTGGGGAAATGCACGCCCTTCATATACTAAATCGTCATAGCTTGATTCAAGTGTTTCATTAATTGAATTTAGAACTGTCATATCTTACTCCAAAACAATTTTTCCAATCTCCCCTTTTTTAGGACTCTGTTAAGCTGGCCCTAATTTTTCCGCTGGACGAGGAGTGATAAATGGTTCCGTTGGAAAAAACAAAGTCAACTTTTGCCATTCATATCTCCTGCTCGTCCTGAAGGGACGATGTAAATCGTCCCTTCAGGACGAGAGAGATGAGAGTGATTTATTCCGGTGGCTAAAGCACACCGGCTATACGAAATAACCCCTGTCGGGGTTTTTATGCCTGTTCTAACAAACTCTTTTCTATGCGTTTGATTATATTGATAAATATTTTATCGTTTTTGCCAGATTTTTGTCGAATTTTCGTTAAATTCTGGCTTTTTACAACACATCCTGCCTTTCAATTAAACCAGCCCTGTAAGGGCGATATATAACAGCCTGGGGTGGAACCCCAGGTATTATGCAACTCTATGATTTTAGCCCTGTAAGGGCGTGATATAAACCGTTTACCATTCCATTGCTGATTAGCGATTTGTTTTCAACTATCAAGCATCTATTAAAAAAATCGGATTGCTTTCTATTGTATTTATATTTCGCCCTTACAGGGCTTTTATGTGTTGGTTGTCCGTACC
>JAOZSB010000232.1 GCA_029939895.1 Desulfobacterales bacterium | reverse complement strand
ACTTTCATTTATAAAAAACATAGCCGGTTTCTGACCCGGCAAATTCAAAGGCGCACACAATGAAAATACCCTTTATACTAAAATCATCCCCATACGACAGGCTTTCCGAGCATGCAGAAAAGATCAAGGAATGCATGTGGTCTTTCCAGCAAACCATTGAATGCCGTACCTCCAAAAAATGCATTGACTTTGATAACCTTAGAGCGGAGCTGAAAAACCTGATTTTTGAGGCTGAAGAAATTTTGCTACTCGCCGGGGAAAAGATTTTAAAAGAAAAAAACCTGCCCTTTGAACAGGCAAGACTCCTACTCTACCTCCGCGAACAAAGCAACGTGCTTGAAGCAATCGACCAGACAATAAGCTGGATTTCTTACAGGGCTACCGACAAGGCCATACCAAAAGAACTCGAAAAAAATTTTAACCTGCTTGTGGACTCCATTGTCGAAACCGTGGAAGAAATGACCACAATGGCAGAAGAAGCAGGTCAATACTTCAAAAAGCCCTCGCCCAAGCGAAAGAAAGAGGTTTCTGATACCTTTGCCGAGGTGCGCAAAAAAGAGAGCGAAGCTGACAAGATGGAAGACGAGCTAAAAATGAAACTCTTTGAGCTTGACACTGATCCAACAACCCTGCTCCATGTCGTCAAGCTGGCGGAAACCATAGGTGCAATTGCTGACCATGCTGAAAAAGCAGCATTTGAGCTGACAACCATGATTATTTGAGTAATTTTTATTTGGAGTTTTTTGCTTACTTCATAACCAGACCTCAAGTAGAAACGAAGCACCCTGCTTCGACAAAACATTTAAGTTTATGGGAGTATGCTGTCCGCTGAGGATTCTGTTTATTTTCCTTTGATGAGATTGAGAGTGAAGGCAGTTTTCATTCAGGCACATCGACCGACAATTTTTCAACCGTGCCTTAATGAAAGCTGAATTCGCGCTCAAGATCGAGGCGGAAAAAACAACATAACCGCAGGCGTACTCAGTTGTACGCTGAGGATTATGTTTTTTTTCCAACGAAGATATTGAGTGTGAAGGCAGTTTTCATTCAGGCACATCGATTAATTTAAGTTTACTCGGAAAAATGCTCAGCTTCATATACTTCAATTTTTATGGATTTGGATTTCCAGCACTCCCCTTCCATGCCGGCTTTCTGGCATAAATGGGAAAGAAAATCCTCTACTTCTGGAAGCTGATCCCAGACCTGGGGCAAAAAAGTGGCCCTGGTCCAGCCCTTTGAAAGTATAACCCCGTGGACTCCTGGCTTCAGCTTATTTTTCAAATCCTCTTCATCGGAAAACGCCAGCTCCCTGGGAATCGACAAAACGCTGATCTCTATTTCCACTCGGTCAAGTTCCTCTTTTGTCAGGGAGGGAAACCTGGGGTCCTTAAAGGCTGAATTCCCGGCGTTGTCCCGTACGCCATCAACAAGTTTTTTTACTGGCTCAATATTGCCGATACAGCCTCTCAGGGCACCTGTTTCCGTATGGAGTGTAACAAAGCATCCCCGCTTTTCATCCATAACTCCACCAGTGAGTTCAAGCATTTCATTCGATGATGCACCGTCAAACTCCGAGCTGATTTGTGAACGTGCCAATTTCAGAAGTGATTTTCTTTCTTCATCAGAGATACTGTTCTTCGACATGCTTTCCTTCCTTGAAGAGTAAAAGACGATGATTGAGTGTCAGTCCTGCAAAATGGAATTTTTCATCTTCAGGCAATGTTCAGGTTAGAATGCATTAGTTAACCCCCTGGACAGAAGCAAGAGACATGCTGCATTTCAACACCAGGGGTTAATATGGCTTTTAACAATGCAAAAAACAATTTGGTAAAAGTTACTTCAACTACCAGATACCGGCCTTGGTTAGGCTTCCCTGAAAAAAGCCCACCACATATACACAACAAACACAATGACCGAAGCAATGCCAACAGCATATGCTTTGTAATCAAAAGGTCTTATTGCATAACCCTGAACATCAACATCGCCCAGCTTTTTTTTACAGGATACACAGACATCTGCAGCAAGAGTATTATCTGTTGAGCAGTCCCTGCACTTTTTCATTGAAAACTGATTAGCTAAGTTCTTTTGTGTTCCCATATACCCCTACCAGATTACAGGTTAGATTTTGGCAAAAAGCCTTCTTTAATAACTATTTCCGCCTTGGCCCTTGTAGCTGCCATCCATGAATTGTATATAGCAGAGGTCTTTTGCTTCATAACTTCGCCTACGACCCTTTGCTTGACCTTTTCAAATTCATCGCGAATCGGTGCTTTTTTTCCGACAAGCTTTATTGCAAAATACCCACTGGCTTCTCTTACAGGCTCTGCAACATAAGGACTGGATTCTGTCAGCTCAAAGGCCGCCGAAGTTAGAGTTTGAGCATAGCCAATCCCTGGTATGGCACCATAACGTTTGAAAAATCCTGTTGTCTTTAATTCTTTGTCAGTTATTTCGCCCTTTTTCATGGAAGCAAGGAACTCAGCAGCTTGTTTTTCCGTATGTTGCTCTTTTTTTAAATCAGTACAGTCTTCAGTTGCTTTGTCCTTAACTTTTTCAAGGGGAAGTATTTCCGGGTCTACCTTTTCTATGGTCTGAATTAGATAATACCCATCAGCAAGATCTGTTACATCGCTGACATCCATAACACTCTGCTTAAAAGCAATCTCGGCAAATTCATTCTTCTTAACCAAGTTGGCTGGCCCAGACATGTTGAAGCGGGTCGTTTCAAAAACTTCAATCTTTTTCGCATCAGCAATATCCCTTAAGGATTCTCCATCCGATGACTCAAGATATACCTCTTCTGCATCATCAAAAGCATCAGACTTTGCCTTTGTCTCGACTATCATTTTTTTGATTTTATCAGCCACATTTTCATAGGGTGTTGTTCCAGCTTCACTCACCTTCTCAACCATTATCAGATGCCAGCCAAACCTGGTCTTTACAGGCTCGCTGATATCCCCTGCCTTCATTGAAAACGCTGCATCAGCAAAGGGTTTTACCATTTGTGCTTTTTTAAATGACCCGAGAGAACCACCAGTCGACTTGCTCGGCCCTTCAGAGTACTGCATTGCAAGCTTGCCAAAATTCTCCCCTGCCCTTGCAAGCTTCAAGACCTCAAGTGCCTTTTTCTTTGCTTTCGCACTTAGCTCTTCATCCTTTTCATCTTCCACTTTAAAAAGAATATGCCGTGCGGTTACTTCTTTTTCAGCCGTGGTGTAAGTATCTATGTTATCATCATAGTATTCTCGAACCTCAGTATCGGTAACAGTGAGTTTCTTTTTGTAATTTTCAAAGCTAAAAACAAGGTACAATGCTTTAACAACAGGCTCTGATTTGTAAGCACTTTTGTGATCATCATAGTATTTTTCAATCTCTTCGTCAGTAACTGTAATGTCACCTGCATCTTCTGATTTAAATTGTACATATTCAAGGTTAACAGTGGAGTCGGAATGCTTGAACCATTCAAATGCCTCTTCATCGGAAACTTTGACATTTCCAATAATGAATGCCCTCATCCTTTCCATGAGCATGGATTCTGTCTGTGATGCTTCAAATATTTCCGGTGTGAGACGGTTTTGGCTCAACACTCGCTTGTAAAGGTCACTATCAAATTTGTCATCCCTGTAGAAGGCTTTAAAACTTGATATTGACTCGGCTAACTGTTTCTCGGAAACCTTAAAACCAATTTCCTGGGCAGCCTGAAGAAGCAACTTGCCCTCAACCAATCTATTTATGGACTGCTCTTCTAAACTGAACATTTTTAAAGTCGCTGGTGTTAAAGTATCCCCAAAAGTCCGCTTTAATTCATTATACAGGTTATCATAGGTTCGCTTGTAGTCATCATAGGTTACCTTGGCACCGTTCACTGTTCCGACTTGATTAGCAGCTTCATCTTTATAGCTGCCAACTCCCCAGAAGGTGAATACAACAACAATGATTCCAAGTACAAATTTGATCAGCCAGCTTTGAGCGTGTGTCCTCATTAGTCTAAGCATATTATCGGTTCTACCTCACTTTCAATCTATAAGTATTTACTCAAATATTTAACCCATTTTTGACGACAGCCATAAATAAATTTTGTTAAATGTGACATCCATAACTGTAATTTGGTAATTTATGTAATTAGATATTCCTTGTCAACACAAAGAAAACTATATAATTAGATAATCCTTGTCAACACAAAGAAAACAAGGCATCGTTTTTTTTGTATCTTTCACTTTTTCCTCACTTAAAAAATTAGATTATATCAAATTTATTGATTTACTCCAGGGTTAATTTTTGAAATTTGCAAAACGTTTATAAAAAAAGACAGTTCACCCTTTCGTATCAATTTTTTCCAAAAAAGTTTTCAATATTTTCCTATAAAATCCACCTCAAATTTTATATTTTATTATTATGAAACTTCAAATCAACAATTAGAAATAATTGATAAATATTATGAAGATCTAAAAGTATCACTTGTTACATAAACACGGTCGACATCTCATATAAAATGGCAAATCAGGGTGTTTGTGAAGATTATTAGCAAATGCAACAAGCAACCTTAAAATAACTAAATAAAAAGGAGAAAAAATGGGAAATAAAATAAGAGTAGCAGTGTTCCGTTTAACTTTTTAAAACAGCATCCAATACGCTGTAATTTAATGGAATATTGAGCATAGTTTATTATTCTTTCCCTTTTTTCCTTGACACTGTTCAGCTTTAAGCATTATTAAATTTATTAAATTCAAAAAAATTAATGCCACATGAGAGTTTGAAACAAACCGGAAGCAACTCTATTGTCAATGAACATCCAAAAAAGAAAATTATTGGAGACATCAAATTGAAAAAGTTACTCTATTTAAATGAACCCCGTCAGGCAACCTGGTTAGAGCTTTTTTTTGATTTAATTTTTGTTGTGGCACTGGGTAAAATCACTCACTTCTTATCACACACACACCACGGCCACCTGGATGCCGGTGTATGGTGGAAATTTGTACTGGCAATAATTCCACTCTGGTGGATTTGGGTTGGGCATACAGTTTATTCCAACCGATTTGATGCAGATACCCGTCTGCATCGGGTGATTACACTATTTATCATGTTATTGATTGTGATGATATCAGTTTTTGTCAATACAGATTTTGTTGCCAGCCATTTTAGCTATGCAATAATCTATTGCATCGCAAGGTTGATTATTGCTGGATTATATTTGACGGCCGCAAAAAAGTACCCGGAAAAAGCAGCATTTTCGACCAGAAGTGGCAATATTTTTATTTTTGGTGCATTGATCAGTTTAAGTTCTATTCTTTTTGCGCCACCTTTATCATTTATCATTTTTTACGCTGGAATAGTATTTGATATTATTGCTCATAACTTTTTTTGCAAATCAACTATACCCATTGACAGGGATCATATTGTTGAACGTGTTGGTCTGCTTGCCATAATCTTGCTGGGTGAATCGATTATTTCCATGTCCAGCGGCCTTACAGACATGAACTGGGATATTCTCACAATCACAACGGCAATTTTTGGATTTCTATTTGTTTGCATGATCTGGTGGATATATTTTGACTCATTTATCTTTTTAATTAAAAGTAAATTTGACGTTAATGGAAATGCCATTTTATACTCACAGCTATTTACTTATATATCATTTGCAATACTTGCAAACATGATCCGCCATGCAATCTTAAACGATCTGGCTATAAATGAATTTCGAATTATGGCTATGAGCGGTATGATTTTATTCTATATAGGTAAACAAACAGCGTACATAGCCAATGTTCCAGAGTACCGTTTTTACAATGTAGTAAATACAATTGCAGTGCTGTCTATCGCTGCCCTTTCATTGCTTCTGCCGGCTCCGCAGTACATACTAATGGGCATGGTATTTTCCATGGCTGTATATATCATCATGAATTACTGGGCACAAATCAAGCTGTACGGCAGCGTTCAGATGTAAGTAAAATTTTTAATTTGTTTATGGTGACAAGTGAATATCTTCTTTTTAGTAGCAGCAATTTTGTCATTTATACTTGCTTCAGGCCATTCACTTCTTGGTGAATGGCTTGGTGAGCGGGTACTTGTAACAAGAATTAAAAAGCTAATTATATTTGAAAATGAAGATAAAGATATTTTAGCAAAAAAAATATTGCGTCTGGCATAGCACGCCCCATCCATTGCCTGGTGCGGGACTGCGATTACTTTACTCTACCTGGCATCAACGGAAATAAATACCTCCCTGGTTATTATATCCAGAATTATTTCTATTACATTTTTTATCAGTTTTGTTTTTTCCATGCTCATTGCTCGAGGAAAGCATTCTTCATGGTTTCTATTTCTATCAATTTCTGTCCTGACCTGGCTTGGAGGTAATTAAACGGGAAGGGTATCCTGTTTTTAAAATGAACAAAAAGAACATCAACTGTTACTCATCAAATATCCCCCGCAACAGTAAATCGATACCCCTATCAACCCGCTCCCAACCTTCATCTGAGACCAGATCAACACCACCTGCTGTATTTTGTATCCTGGATTTTCCGATTAAATAGTTTACTGCCCCTGTCATTAAAATGACTATGGCGGTAAGATCAACATGGTCTGGCAACCCTTCAAGATGTTCGAAGTATTCCAATGCTGTACGGATGCGCCAGTCCTCCATCCGTTGACTAAGCTCATTGCGCTCTATCATCTCCCACGCCAGTATTTCTTGAGTGATTGGCCTGCGCCTGAGTGCCGCCATAAATGCCTTGAAAAATTCTGCCATCTGCTGGTCCGGTTCCATTGCCATGAGGGTCTGAGGATCAGGGCCAAGCAGTTCATCCACAGATGGCCAAAAATCAACAGTTTCACTATATGCGGTTACAAGTTCTGGAAGTCCCCCAAAATAACGATAAACCAGCACTTTATCCACACCAGCTTCCTGTGCAACCTTATTAACCCCCAGTCCTTTAAAACCCTTTTGGCAAGGATGCCGCCAACAGCATTTACAAGCCGTTTTTTGGTTAGTTCTTTTCTATCAAATTGTATTACCGTCCCTGCCATGTTGTATCGCAACTCCTCTATAACCATAGCTTAAATATTTGAAATCAGTAGTGTCCCGTTTAACTTTTTAGAATAGCACCCAACGTGCTGTAA
>JAOZSB010000231.1 GCA_029939895.1 Desulfobacterales bacterium | reverse complement strand
TAATTTGAACTGAAAACTCTCATTGCCGCTGGACCAAAAAATGGGGGCTTGACAGCAGGCCAAAGCTCATTAAATTTTTTATTCAATCTCACTGTCTCATTTATATCAGGCAGCTCATTGTGTTTGCTATACAAATCTAAAATTAGTTTTTCGAAACCAGCCTTGCTAAATTTAGTAAATCGATAATTTGCGAAGGGTCCTGTTTGCTTTTCATCAATATCATTTTCAAATAATATTGGGAAAACTTTGTCGCTTCCCCGTTGGCCAGTAATCTCACCAAGCTCATATGGTTGCCAAGCAGAGTAAATGCTCTCTTTAGTTAAACAGAATAAACCAAATTCCGATTGGCGAAGCTCTTCTTTTAATTGCTGTTTCCAAATATCATCATCTTTTAGTATGATACTAGAAATAAAAATATTAGCATCTATGAAAATATGTTGAAGCCATTCAGCTAAAGTCTCGCTTATCAGATTTCCGTGTTTTTTTGCCCAGCTAATAAAAATCTTCATCGATCACCTTTTTTTCAGACTGTAATTTCATGCAAAATTGCGCTATCAGAGATGTGCGACTGATAGTAAGTAATCAGTTCATTTTGCATAAACGCAATGCCCCAGTCTAAATCTCCAGCATTAGTCATCATAGAGTTATTTTTTTTTAAAGACAGATCATCAACTATGCTTTTCTTATCAAATATGTGGATAATTTTTTCTCCATTTCTTTTAATGTTAAATGGATTGACAGTACCAGGCGAAAAGTCAAGTTTGTTCATGTCGCTTGTAGTTGCTTTTGACAATTTTTTTGTATTTAAAATCGGTCTAATCTTTTTCCATGAAAATTTGTAATTCGCGCGGCAGTGTAATAGTACATAGTTTTGATGATTGTTAGTAAAGGTAAATAAAAGGCTTTTCATTTCTTGGTAAAGTGGGATGCCGATTTCGGCATTTATTCTTCTTTTTCTTGAAGCATCAAGGCAACCAGAAGGTTTTGCAGAATTTTTTGAAAGCTGATACCATAAATCGTTTTCTTCAAAAAAAGCAACTACCTCCTGTACTTTATTCGGTAATTGTTTCTCATTATATGGTTTTATTTGTGTCATATTATTAGCAAAGCTCAAGTGATTATTTTGAGTTAAATTATTATCGCCATATCAAGTTATTCGCTATGGAGAAGCGCAACAATGTATATCGGACAATATGTCATTATGTTATTGATTTGCCATCAATCTCTTGTATAAATTAACGCATATATGCATGTCAAGGGAAAAAGATTTCTGCGGTATGGGTTGGGAACAGTGTCTGATTGTTTTGGGGCAATTATGGAGATCTATCCAAAATTTGTTCTACATGGACTAATCGCCTCGAAGGGCAAAATATTATAGCCTGGGGTGAAATCCCAGAGCAGGGCTATGATGGCGGAATTCTATATTCAGGAATAAAAAAAGCGGGTTGTGCCCTGAATGGTTATCAGGCATAACCCGCTGTTTATATTGATTGAACTTTTCAGATGTAGTTTATTTTTTAAGGAGCGATTTTATTGTTTTGTCGAGCTCCTTGTTGGTAAAGTTTTTGTTGATTACTGCGTTTATGCCGGCATCCTTGAGGTCGTCGTTCATTTCAGATGGTTCTGCTACAAAGTCGTTCTGGGTTGTTATCAGGAGTATCGGCATTTCATCGGCTGGAACCTTTGCTCTGATTTCTTCGCTGATTTGTATTCCGCTCATGACAGGGGTGTTCAGGTTGATGACCACTAAGTCTGGCGGGCCGTCCAGGGTTTCTTCAATAAGGTCTTCCGGGGACTCAAAGCCAACGGGGTCACACCCGGCATTGAACAGTTTTTTGGTCAGATAGTGCCGCATAACCAGGGACACGTCTGTAAAATAAACCGATGGTTTACCGCCAAGTGGTGCGCTGACTGCGTCCATTTGAATGCGTTTTGCCATGGATTTATTGCCGCTGTCGTTGAGGACTTCCAGGAAATTGCTTCGTACAGCAGGGTGGATTTCTCTGGTCAGGTAGTCGGTTGCTGCGATGGTGAAGCTGTCGGAGCTTAACAGGGCAGAAAATGCCTGGTTTGACATTGAGTCTACGATAGCAGTAACTACGCCCATGAACTCTGAGCCGCCCTTGTCAATCCGTGAACGCAGGGCGAGTACAATCTCTTCGTTTATCAGGGAGTCCAAAAGCCAGGCCGTGGCCATCCTTACCATTTCTGATTTGTCGTCCAGGCCGGTAATTATCGACATGGCATCTTTCTGGGAGAGCATTTCCTTTAATGATACATAGCCGGAAAAGCGGACAGAAGGATTTTTGGGTTTTGAATCGAGAAGTTTGAAAATGGCTGCTGTAGCAGACGGGTCGCTGAGGTTGCCCAGAACCATCAGGGCATTGACAACAGCATCATCAGAGGCGGTTTGCAGGAACTTCACAATTACCGGTACTGCTTTACTTCCCTTGAATATCATCTCGTAAATAACCGAATGGCGTATTTCAACATAGGGTGAAGACAGCATTTCGGTCATATCTACCAGCTCTGTTTCCGCTTCTGCCAGGGCTGCATTGGCAGTGGCGATCTTGAGTTGCTCTGCCTGGAGTTCTGCTGCTTTTGGTTTTAAATTGTATTTTTTTACTATTTTTTTAAAGTCCTTGTCATTAAAGAACTTATAGAAAACATCGTCAACTCCGGCTGCTTTTACTTCGTCGTTGCCGGTTCCTTCCTGGGAGTATTTTTTCTGGCCGGATACAAGAAATATCGGCAGCTCTTTTGAATCAACAAGCTCCCTTATTTTTTGTGTAAACTCAAGGCCGCTCTCGCCAGGCATATTAAGAGCCGTCAGCAAGAGATCCGGCATCAAGGTTTGAATTGCATTAAAAGCTTCTTCCGATGATTCAAATCCCTTTGGCTGATAACCCATTTTTGAAAGTTTTTTATAATAGTAATCAAGCATTATTTTTGAATCATTTACAACATATACTATGATTTTTTTCTTTTTATCAGCAGGTGGAGCTTCCATGGCAATGCGTCTTGCGCTGGACTTGTTGCCGCTGCTTTCCAGAACATCTATAAAATAATCACGCAATTCCGGCATTACATCGCCAGTCAGGTAATTTGCTGCTGTAGTAGCAAAGGCATCTGATGCAAGCAGGGCCTTGAAAAGCTTGCCGGCCCTTGCATCCATAATTGATGCAACAATCTGTTTTGCCTTCTGTGCTCCAGTGTCAATATTGCTTCTGAGTCCCACAATAATAACTTCGGAAACATTTTTGTTCAATGATTTTGCAGCGGCGATCCTGATATATTCCTCGGGGTCGTCAAGTCCGTCAATCAGCGTCAAGGCGGCCTTGGCAGAGTCGAGCCTTTCAAGAGCCTCAAATGCTGCGAACCTGACAGCAGGATCCTTGGGTTTTGATTTCAAAAGAGATACCAGGTTTAATATAATATCCTTGTCACCAAGGTAGCCCAGTATCACCATGGTCTTAACCAGCAGATCCGTGTCGTCGGATTTCAGATTTTCCAGTATTATTTCGGCTGCGTCCGGGCCCTTTTCGATAAGTTGCTGCATTGCTGAATGCCGTAGTGACGGGCTTTCCGAAATCAGTTGAGTATTGAGCTCTTCAAGTTCTGATTTCCCGTCCTCTTTGGCATCGGTTTTGGCAAGTTCTTCCTTGAGCCGATCAATGGTGAAGAGGATAAGATCATCACCCTTGCCGCTGTCAACAGCATCTGAAAGGTGCTTTATTGCCGTAGCGCCGCCAATACTGCCCAGGGCCTGAACCGCTGTTTCTTTAAGCTCATCATCTCCGTAATAAACAAAATCTGCAACATCGTCAGCATTGCTGGGGTCGCCTGTCCTGCCCAGTGCCCTTAAAACTTCTCTGAGCAGATCCTTGTCCATCTCACCCTGAAGTATATTTTTGAGCAGCGGAGCTGCATCGGTCAGCTTGAGGTCTCCGGCAATCCTGATAAATGTCCGCCTTGTGTCATCTTCGCCAGTGGCTATGTATTTGAGTACTTTTTCTGTCTGACCAATCGACTTGTCCAAAAACAGTTCGTAGAGTTTTATCCTTACTTCAACGTCTTTGATTTTTACTTTGAGCAATTCTTCAATAATAAGGAAGGCAATCTTGTCTTCGGCCTTGCCAATCTCGAAAAGTGCCCTGTTTTGCGCAGCCGGGCTTACCTCCAGAAAATATTGCAGGGCTGCCTGGGCCTTTATTACGTCTTTTTCTTTTATGCAAAAGATAATTTCATCAACAAAATCGTGTTCCATCTGGTTTTTCATGGCTTTAATTCCCCTGAAAATTCTATATGTTTGAAAATATTTAAAACATTTAAAACACTAATCCGGTGAAACATGTCATCAATTATAATAGATATTACAAGACCTAATTAATGGCAAATCTGAAGCAAAAAAGCAAGGTACATTTAATAACAAGTGAAAAAACATGATTTGATGATTTGGCTTTATAAGGTTTTAAGCTTGCACAACAGGAAGGGGGGCTTGAGTTTAACCCTGGAGATACATAGAAAATTTTCAAGGGAAAATTTTTAGGGTGCTAAATAATTTTGTCCTGATATTGAATCACAAAGAACGTATTGAGACAGGTTGTTTTAAAATTGGGCCCGGATGCGTCAAGTTTTGATCCTTGCTGCATCCAGGCTTATTTTTTTTAAACAAGTTTAAGGCTTTGTTAATTCAGGTAGCCGCTAAGCCTTTTTTTGAACTCAGGGTCTTCACGAACTTCTGCAAGGGTGTCCCAGAATTTTTCGGCAAGGTCTGCATTTTTTGCCAGGAACTGATGTGAAAACATGAAGTAGTAAGGCTTTTCAATGATTGGCGGTGAAATTTTTACAACTTTTTCGCCGAACTCCTTGTTGATCAAAAGATAATAATCACCGGTCATCATAAGTGCTGCAACACCATCAAGGCGACCAAGTATCAATTTTTTTAGGTCCTGCTCGGTGCTTGGGCTTTCATCAACCTTTATTCCCTTTTTCTTCAAGTCATCAACAATAGAATAACCTGCTGGTGCGCCGATTCTTTTCTTAACGTTGGCAAAGGCTGAACCGTCATAGGATACATCAGAGCCTTTTAATACATAAAGAGAGTAGGATTTATCTGAAAAACGTCTTGTAGGGTCTACCTTGCCATCTTTTTCAGGATACTTTCCATATTGTAATCTTTTTTCCTTGAAGCTGGCTGTGAATATGCTATTCACCGAGCCTGATTCCAGGCTGGCAAGACAACGCTTCCAGGGCATTCTTTTTATTTTGTAGGTTACGCCAATTTTATCACAAACCTGCATGGCAGCTTCAATTGCAAGTCCTGGGTTTGTTGCAAGAGGTGCATTGCCCTCACCCATTACTGCTGGAAAATCCTGCTTACTTTCACATGCAAAGGTGATATCTGCTGCAAAAGCTGATCCTGAAAACGAGAGTACAAGTAAGGCAGACAACATGATAAATAATGTGCGGTTTAGTTTCATTCTGAATCTCCTTTTTAGAGTTTAGAGTATTGATATTCCGTGTTTAGTTAACTTTAGAGCCAGTTTCAAAATGTTCAACCTGATTCAAGTACAGGGCCACCAAAAAATTTAACCGCAAGAATATATTATATATTTTGAGGACTAATATTTTTTGCTAACGCAGTAACTGGAGCCAGAAGTGCGTAATAAAACTGGCTCCAGAATATAATTATTTTCCCAGGATGGAGGCTACTGTTCCATCTTTTTTCATGTCAGCTATAGCACTGTTAATCTTAGGCAGCAGCGATACTGCCGGAGACTTCTTTGAAATCGACATGTGAAATTCAATTTCTTTCAAAGGTTTTTCTGCAAACTTAAATTTGCCCTTGAGTTCCGGATTTGCACTGAAAATGCCGTTGGCTGCTGTTTCATTACAGAAAAAGATGTCTGTCCTTCCCTTCAACATTTTCTTGAAATTCTGAAGATCGTTTTTTGCCATCTGGACAGTAAGGCCGTGTTCTTTAACAGCAGCATTAAAGGCATCGCCGTAATTGAATCCCGATGAATTCCCGATGAATTCCCGATTTTTAAACCCTTAAGATCTTTAAAGTCGCTCCAGACAACCGCGGGCCTGTCAGCCAGGTACCAAATTAAGTCTCTGTCTTCCATGATTGGGTCTGTAAATACCATGTAGCCTTCGCGCTCAGCGTTTTTGGTGAGGAGCATGAGTCCATCACGATCTCCTGTTTTTATCAGGTTCAGGCATCTTTTCCAGGGGTAGAGCTTAAGATCAGCTTTAACGCCGATTCTTTTGAATATCTCTTTTGTGAACGCTACTGCAATTCCGCCAGTAGGCTCCTTGCCGGCATCACCAAGTGTGTATGGAGGCCAGGGGTCCTCAATCATTGTCACACTGGTTACATCTGCGGAAAATGCAGAATTGAAAACAACGCAAAATCCAATTGTAAGAAGAAACATAATTTTCAAAAATCTCATCGTGTTACCCTTTCTTTTTTTGTTGGCATTAAGCTGGTTTTAATTATTCAAATATTAAAAAAAATAAACAAGAAATCCCGTTAAAGTTCCATATAATTCAATATGATATCGTCAAAACTTGATTCTCGTATCTCTTTGATTGCATCCCAGATTTTGTATGCCATGTCTGGATTTTTTTCCATGAACTGGGCCGAAAGCATTAAATAATAGGGCTTGGTTGCAATTGGAGGACTAACCTTGACGATGTTGGAGTATTTGCTGCCACCATTCTCCAGAAGCACATCGCCTGTAACGTCCTGGGCTGCGACCCCTGCAAGCCTTTTTACCTGTAGCTTGTTAAAAATAATTTGAGTTTTTCTTGATGATGCGACTTTTATGCCCATTTTTTCCAGGTCACTTACTATTGAATAGCCAAGGGGCGCGCCCATCATACCCTTAACGTTTGAAAATTCTTTGCCGTTCCAGGTAATATCAGTGTCTTTGTGTTTGTATAGATAATAAGAAATTGTTGTGATTCTTCTTGCTGTGTCAACCGGGCCATTGTGAGTTTTGTCAGTGGTTGGGTAGTAGCCGAGTTTAAGGCGTGAGGTTTTATAGCTGGCATTGAAGATGCCGTCCAGACTGCCGGCTTTGAGTGCAGCCTGACAGCGCAGCCAGGGAAGTCA
>JAOZSB010000230.1 GCA_029939895.1 Desulfobacterales bacterium | reverse complement strand
CCCCTACAGAAAAATAGGATATAAATTCATCCAATAATTATTAAAATATATCCGCACCATTCCTTGCATTAATCACCATTACAGTATTATTTCAAGTGGTTATCTTTATGCATGAAATTTACCACGCTGCCCTTCTCATTGATGTTCCATCCAATATCCATCACTATATGTCATACTCTCTTGCATGTATATATCCATTGATATATAGCAGGAGGCATGAAATTAATGGGTTGACAAACACATTTTTGGGCAATAGGATACGTTACATTTGTTGCAACAGAAATCGTTACATTCGTTGCAATATTTGTTACATGGGTTTCAGCATCCACAATCTAAATAATATTTAGACTCGCACAAGCCAGTAAGAGTTAGTTTTTTATATAAACATATATTTAATTTTTTTTTGTTTCAAAAGCAAACTGTTACCACATCAATAAGTAGATCTCAGGCTGTAATAAATACAGCCTTTTCAATATAATATAGTCATATATGGCATGACCAGACAATGCCTGGTCATAAAAAGCCTTTGCTTCTTCCTAATTAACACCTTAAACTGTGAAAGGAGAATAATCTTGACTGTTTGCAAAAGAGACATTGTTAAAAACTTACACGAAAGCTTTGATATGAGATTCAAGGGGTGCGCATCAATTGTGGACTCAATCCTTGAAATTATCATTGCAAATCTGGAAAACGGCGAGGATGTTATGATATCCGGCTTTGGCAGGTTCAATATAAAAACGAAGCCAGAGCGTGAAGGTCGTAACCCTGCAACGAACCAGGCCATGACGTTGAAATCACGCACAGTGGTCACCTTTAAAGGTTCAAGAAAGCTAAGGAAAAGAATAAACGTAAACCCCTAACACTTTGTCGACGGATGCAGGTATACCATTATGCATAAAATCAAAGATGTTTTTTCAATTCCAGAGGCTGCCAAGTATTGTGCTGTTGACCGGGTAACCTTCTGGCGGTGGGTAAAATCCGGCCAGGTAAAAACATCGGCTACCCCAGGTGGACACCACAGGATCATGAAGGAAGATCTGGAATCATTTATGGTTGAAAGTGGACTGTCGAAATTTGCAAATAAAAAATTTGCAAATAAAAAAATCCTGATCGTTGATGATGACCCAAATATTTTAAAAGTATTCAGTCTCGCCCTTTCATCAAACAATTATCAAACAGCAGTTGCATTGAACGGATTTGTTGCTGGAATTTCAGTGATGCAGTTTCAGCCAGACCTAATTATTCTCGACCTGATCATGCCGGAAATTGATGGATTTGAGGTATGTAAAAGATTGAAGGGCGACACAAAAACCTCGCACATTAAAATCATAGTACTTACTGGATACGATACAAAAGAAAACAAAAAACAGGCTTTTGAAGCAGGGGCTGATATGTTTTTGGCAAAACCAGTGGAAAAGGAAGACTTGCTCGATTCCATTGAATCGCTACTAACCCAGGAAGGTGATAAAGACTATGGAAAATCATACGAACAGTACCTTGATGATAGAGGAACTCGTAGATGAAAATAATCGACTTAAAAACCAAGTTGAAGTTTTTAAAAAAGAAAGCTCTCTGGAGATACTTGTAAACAACACACCAGACATTGCATTTCTCCTTGATTGTGAAGGCATCCTGTTATCGGCTAACGATGCTTTTATCAAAAATTTCGATATGGAACCAGAAGAGCTTATTGGCAAGCCAATATTTGAAACTATTAAATCAAAAATTACAAAGTCCAGGATATCAATTTTTAAACAAATAATTGATTCTAAAAAATCTCATCAATGGCAGGATGAGCGTGCCGGAAGATACTTTGAAAGCACTGCCTACCCAATACTTGGAGATGATGGAAGCGTAAAGCAGGTGGGCTGTTTTGCCAGGGAAACCACCCAGCAGGTGCTTGAGAAGCAAAGAAAATTGCTGAAAATAAAAATCCTGAAAGCAATCAACAGCAATGAAGTGTGGAAGGATTGCGTTGAAGAAGTTTTATGTGAAATCAAGGACTTCAGTGGCTTAGAGGCAGTAGCCATCCGCCTGATTGAAGGTGATGACTTTCCATATTTTGCCACCAATGGACTCCCAGACCACTTTGTTGAGACTGAAAACTACCTGTGCGGCCTTAAACCCGGAGATGACCCTAAAGGGAAACCAGCGGAAGGCCCATATGTCGGGGGCATGTGCGGCAATGTCATATCTGGGCGATTTGACCCGGACAAAGATTTTTTCACTGAGGGTGGAAGCTTCTGGAGCAACAACACCAGCAAATTTTTATCGGAAACTACCGATAAGGACCGCCTGACCAAAACCCGAAACTACTGCAATCTACAAGGGTATGAGTCCGTGGCGTTGTTTCCATTAAAAAACGGCACGAAAATTCTTGGGCTGCTCCAGATAAACGACAAAAGAACCAACATGTTTACCCATGATACAATCCAGTTTTTTGAAAAAATTGCATTAAATATCGGGACTGCTTTTTCAAAAAGGCAAACCGAGGATGCACTGGCAGAAAAAAGCATGTACCTTGACAATATCCTTCGCAGCGCCACCAAATACGGGATTATCACGACCGACATTGATCATTGCATTACCTACATCAATCCCCTGGCAGAGGAGTTCTGCGGCTACAAGGCAAAAGATGCAATCAATAAAACTATATTTGAAATAAATGCCAGGGAGAACTTAAGCCCTCAAGACATTGAAAAAGCTCTTGAAACCGTTCGTACCCAAGGAGAATACTGCTATCTGCATACACAGCAAACAGATGATGAGCCTCGCTACATTGATAAACGAATTTTAGGCATCCATGACCGAAAAGACAAATTAGTCGGCTTTGCTTTCTTCAGCCGAGATATCACCAGGCGGATCAAGGCAGAAAGAGAACTGCAGTATAGCAACCTCAGGCAACACGCAGTTCTAAATAATATCAATGCATCAGTCTATATTGCTGATATGGATTCCCATGAAATACTTTTCATGAACGATCATATGAAACAATTGTTTGGTGAGGATCTTATCGGTAAAAAATGCTATGAATCATTGCAGGAGAACCAGAGTACTCCCTGTGCTTTTTGCTCAAGTAGCAAAATAATAGATGATAAAGGAAATCCAACTGCTCCCTATATAAGTGAGGTTCAGAATTCAAAATTTCCAGATCAATGGTTTTTAGTCCATAACCAGGCGATTCCATGGGTAAACGGACAGATTGTACGTTTAGAAATCTCCGTTGATATTACATCACAAAAGCAGACCGAAGAAGCACTGCAAAAAGCCCATGATGAACTTGAGACCCGTGTTGAAGAGCGAACAAGAGAACTGTCAGATTCATATGAGGCTGTAAAACGCCTGATGGCTGAATTAAGAAATGAGATTAAGCAATCCGAAAGCCTCCAGGATCATCTTATCCAGTCAGAACGGCTGGCTACCGTAGGAAAGCTTGCCGGAACCCTTGCCCATGAAATAAACTCGCCTTTGCAGGGTATTACGTTTTTGCTCTCCAGCCTGAGAAAAGAATGTTCGCCCACGATAGTAAAAGATATTGATCTTATCAAACAGTCTTTTTTCAGCATAAGGGATACCGTAAAAAACCTGCTTGATCTAAGCCGTCTTACTGATCCTGAAAAAGAACCAGTAGAAGTAAACATAGCTATTGAAGATGCTCTTGTGTTATTTCATGGTTTACTCAAAAAGAACAAGATCAGTGTCAGCCTTGGGCTTTCAGACGATGTAAAAACAATTATTTCTGCGCCACAGCAGTTAGGGCAGGTGTTTATCAACCTCCTTAACAATTCCATAGAAGCAATTACAGACTCTCCCGGTTCTGAAGAGCAAAATGAAATTGTTATAAAAACCAGCACTGAAGGCCATAATATTATCATCACTTATTCCGATACAGGTCCCGGCATCCCCGAAGATGCCCTGACAAATATCTTTAATCCTTTCTATACACGCAAGAAAGACCTTGGATTAGGAGTCGGACTTTCCATCTGCTATAGTATAATCAAGAACCATCATGGTTCCATAATAGCAAAAAACAAGCCTGAAGGAGGCGCAATGTTTGTTATTTCACTGCCTACGACCACCGCACCTACGGTAGAATCATGACATCTCACACGATTTTACTTGCTGAAGATGACTTAACAGTACTGACTTCAATTGCAATATTTCTGAGAGAGCATGGCTTTGAGGTTACATCGGTTACAAATGGACAACAGGCCCTGGATGAATTATCAGCCAAGACTTTTGATTTAGTGCTTACAGACATTGTAATGGATGAAGTTGACGGTATTGATGTTCTTAAATCGGTGAAAGAACAAAGTCCCAATACCATGGTTATCATCCTGACCGGTTTTGGCGAAATTAATTCTGCCATTGATTCCCTAAGGCTTAACGCAGACGATTACCTAGTCAAACCATGCGAGCCGCAGGAACTGCTTCATAGAATTTCAGCATGCCTGCAAAAACTTGAGCTGAAAAAAGAAAAACACCGGGCAGAAGTTGCCTTAAAAGAAAGTGAGGCAAAATATAAAAACCTGATTGAATTTACAAATGACATCATCTGGTCCATGGACATACATGGAGATTATAATTATGCAAATAAAGCAGCAACCAGGATTTTAGGTTATGAAACTGATGAAATATTAAACAGGTCAGCTATCCCTGATGTACATCCAGATGACAGGGATCTGGCACAGAAAATTATGGAAATGTCTATTAAGGAGCAATGCGGCTGGGACGCTGTTGTCTTGCGCTGGCTGCATAAGGATGGTTCTGTCCGGTATATGGAAAGCACTGCCACCCCGGTTTTTGATTCAACTGGCAAGTTAACCGGCTTTAACGGCATAGATAGAGACGTTACAGACAGCAAAAGAGCAGAAGAAGAAAGATTTAAAACAAAAAAGCTTGAATCTATCAAGGTTCTTTCAGGCGGACTTGCCCATGATTTTAACAACCTCCTGTTTATAATCACGGGCAGCCTTGAGCTGATAAAGGACGAACTTGCATCTGGCTCCAACGAAATGAACTTTATTTCCGAAATAGAAAGTGCATCAAAGCAGCTAACAGGCCTGGTCAAGGAGTTGGAAAGCTTTGCAAGGGGCGTGACAACAGAAACAATAATTGATTCCCCCACAGATATTCTGAAAAAATTCATTGAACATGCCAGGTCTTCATCTGATACCAAATATTCATCTTATATTGCCGAGGACTTATGGCCGATTGAGTTTGATGCAACACAAATACATCAGGTTATCAAAAACTTGATTTTAAATGCTGAATATGCAGTGGAAGACAAGGGGAATATCGAGATAAGTGCAAAAAATTGTCATGCAGATGATGCCTGTGTTACCAATGGCCTAATACCAAAAGATGAAAAATTCATAACAATATCCGTTAAAGACGACGGCACTGGCATCCCAAAAGAAATTCTTCCGCAAATATTTGACCCGTATTTTTCCACCCGGCAAAGGGGTTCTCAAAAAGGAATGGGGATGGGCCTTGCTACAGTGCAATCCATAGTTAAAAACCACCAGGGAAAAATCAAAGTTGAAACAAACCTGGGAGAAGGGACAACTTTTCACCTGTACCTGCCTGTCAATAAAAACAAAACCATTCCCAAAGTGCCGGAAAAACATGATCCTGCAATTTCAAAAACAGGAAACATCCTGGTAATGGATGATGAGCCAATGATCAGAAATGTGGTATGCGGTTTTTTGGAAAAACTTGGCCATAAGGCTGTAGTTGCAGGAAGTGGAGAGGAAACCATAGAGACTTTCAAAAGGGCAATCAATTCCAATGCAGCTTTTGATGCTGTAATACTGGATTTAACAGTCAAAAACGGCATTGGAGGAAAGCAGGTAATTGAAGAACTGCTTGAAATTGATCCAGATACCAGGGCAATTATCGCAAGCGGGTATACCAATGATCCGATAATTACAAAGTTTCAAGACTATGGATTTAAAGGCGCTCTTACAAAACCTTACAACCATAATGAACTAAAAGAGATGCTGGATAAAATAATTTAACCGACAGCACTTTTTTTTCCAGTACATCACCCCTTGAGTTTGAGGTATGAATTCACAGCACCGTAACCCGTTGCTGTTGCCAGGCCCGCACCGCACTTCATGCGTGTCCAGTCCTGGTTTGCCAGGATTGAACCGGCGGCAAACAGTTTTTCATAAACCAGGTTGCCGTCCTTGTCCAGGGGCCTGAAAAACTCGTCAGTTTCGAGTCCTGCCATATTGATTGGGTGTCCAGCAGGGTCAAAAAAATCTTTTTTGTGCCACTGGCTTCTTTTTTCGGGCTGGGCCACATCGAGTCCAAAAAGGGTTTCTTCTATGCCTTTTCTTCCGGCATAAAGCCCCCGGCCCAGGAATCGTCCTGTTGCAAGGATAACCGCATCTGCTTCTATTGTGTGCTGAAGCTCCTGCCAGCCAGCCCTGGCGATGAATTTACCGTCAACATCATCTATCTCCCACACTGTATTTTGTTGCAGGAGTTCAACGCCCATTTCCTTTAGTCTTCGCTCAAAGGCACTTTTAAGACGCAGCCCTGTGATGCACGGGGGCATGGTTGGGATCTCAAAAACTGGTTTCCCAAGTAACCCTGAAAGTGCGGCACAAATTTTTGTGGAAGATGTCATACCCAGTATTGCCGGAAGTCCAACAACCTCAACACCGTCCATATGCGGCTTTATAAGCTCAGCGAGTTCTGCAACGTGATCCGGGGCATCAAGATAGGCCGCCATTTTTTCTGCATATACTTCAACCACCTTTTCCGAGCCTGGAAAAACCAGAGTTGCGGTCTTGAGTCCCGGCCATTTGCCCTTGAGGTTGCTTGAAATCTGTTTTGCGCTGAAGCCCTTTAACCCCTTAAAATCAACAATAAGGCCCTTGATATTTTTTTCCATGGACTCATGCATTATCGACATTGTATCTGGCAGGCAGTATGTTTTTTTAGTCGTGCCGGCAGGGGTGATTGCATTAAAGTTTTTATCGCCCCCAGAAATATATGGAACACCAGCATCATTTAAAAATTCAAGAAATTCATCAATAGCACTTTTGATTTCCGGGATGGTTAGTCGATCCTGAAAAACTCTGTCAGACGAGCTGAGAGCCGACGTTAATTTGC
>JAOZSB010000229.1:3376-7129 GCA_029939895.1 Desulfobacterales bacterium | reverse complement strand
GCAAATTAACGTCGGCTCTCAGCTCGTCTGACAGAGTTTTTCAGGATCGACTAACTATCTTTTCTGATTAAAACTCCTAATAAACTTAATAGTAACAACGAAGCCGATTGTTTAGTTTATACCGAAGGTCTGGTTATGAAATAAGCAAAAAGCTCCTAATAAACTTAAATTAATCGATGTGCCAGAATGAAAACTGCCTTCGCACTCAATATCATCGTTGGAAAAAAACATAATCCTCAGCGTACAACCGAGTACGCCTGCGGTTATGTTGTTTTTTCCGCCTCGATCTTGAGCGCGAATTCAGCTTTCATTCAGGCACGGTTGTAATATTGCTGGTCGAAGTGCCTGATAAAAAGTTTATTTGTTGGGTTGGTTATGAAATAAACTGGTAAACCCTCGCTTGCAATAAAATTTTTTAACTATTTCCGCAGTACCTGCATCGCATTAGTACTGCATTATCCCTTTGGGATTAACAAAAAAAAAGCCAGGAGGCATGAATATTTTGAAAATAAAACTTACATTAATGTTGCTACTGTTAGCAACAATAACCGGTTGCGCAACCGGAAATTATGGGTTGTTAAGTCTGAACCCGACACCATACAAAGAAATACTTTTAGAAGGAAGAGGTTACGAAAAAACGCTACTTATAAATATTGATGGTGTTATTGACAACAGGGAAGAAAAAGGGTTTCTATCAACTGAACCTGGATTGGTTCAGAGGGTTGTGGCTCAGCTTGACCTTGCTGCAAGGGACAAAAACATTAAAGCAGTTTTGCTCAAGGTCAATTCACCAGGCGGTACTGTTACTTCCAGCGATATACTCTATTATGAGATAATGAGCTTTAAAAAAAGGACTGGTAAAAAAATCGTTGTCATTATGATGGACGTTGCAGCCAGTGGTGGATACTATGTGTCCCTGCCCGCAGATTTCATTATGGCTCATCCAACCACTATCACCGGATCAGTCGGCGCGATAGCGACGCGTCCAGAATTTTATAAACTTCTTGATAAAATTGGCGTAGGAGTGCACGTTAACAAATCCGGCAGAAATAAAGATATGGGTTCGGCATACAGAGAGCAGACAGGAGAAGATAAAAAACTGCTTCAAGGACTGATTGACAATGCAGCTATGCAGTTTGTTGATAAGGTGGTCAGCAATAGAGGCATCAAAGGTGATGCACTGGAAAAGGTTAAAACCGCAAGAGTCTTTGTGGCAACAGAAGCAAAGGAGCTTGGGTTGATCGATGGGATCGGTTATATGGATGATGCGATTGCCAGAGCGAAAAATGTTGCAGGTATGGCTGATAATGCAGCCCTGGTAACATATCGGAAAATGCATTACCCCAATGATAATGTTTACAATGCTTCGTCAGAGGTTACAGTTGGGCAGCCAGTATCTGGAATAGAGTTGAAGATTCCAGAGTCCATGAACAGGGCCGGGCTTTATTACCTGTGGCCGACATCGATTGGGAAGTGATTGGATCTCGAATATAAATTGCAATAATCGGCTGGTTTGGCCTTAACAGCCGATGTGGATTATGGAAGTGCTTTTTCCACCTCTGCCATGGCCAGATCCTGATAAGCATGGGTCAGGTCATGGCAAAATTTATCCCAGCGTAAGCATACATCCAGAGTTTTTTCGTCTGGAGCAACCAGGCCAGGATGGGCCACCAGTTCTTCAGCCTTTGCCTGGAAACGGGCCACAACTGCGGCATCGCCTTCTTTAAGTATTCCTTTGATAGCTTCTGATGGAGTATACCATTTGGACACCCTCTGGAAATCCCGGTGCATCTGGGTGAGCAGTACATTTCGAGGCCCTTCCCAGAGTTCGTTGATGGCGGAATCTCTGTATAGTCTGGGCAGGGCAGAAAAGTCTTCCATAACTCCGTGACCGCCAAAGATGGACATACCCTTACGAATCACATCGGTGCAGTCCCAGGATGCTGTAATTTTCTGGAGCATGACCAGTTGGCGAATATTGAAACGCTGTTTTTTTACTTCCAGGGGTTCATCAGCTTCCAGCCCTTTTTTAAGCCCCCCGTCCAGGGATAAAAAATCTTTGTAAAGCTTAAAAGTTCCGGCAGTGGTACGCTTGACAATGTTTTCCATTTCCATAAGCTGCCCCCTGACCAGAGGGAAATCTCCGATTGTCAAACCAAAGGCAGACCTTTTGCGACTGTAGGCCATTGCTTCCCTGGTAGTGTGGGCCATGAATGCAGCAGCAGTAATGCCCACGGTGAGCCGGGAATAAGTCAGGACAATGCCTACTACATTGGACCCCCTTGTCCAGAGGCCCAACAGGATAGGCCACAGCACCATTGTAGGTAATCTCACCTGTTGTTAATTCACTGGTTCCCATTTTCCATTTTATTCGGTTGATGGTATAGCTGTTCCTGATTTCTTTTTCCTTGTTGCCGTCAAGCCATGCTGGCACTACAAAAAGGGCAACCTTTTCACTTCCACGGGGCCTGGCTGTGACTACTGCATAGTCGGCGTGTGTTGCAGAACAAAAAAATTTATCCCCAAATATACGCCATGTGCCGTCTTCTTCTACGGCTTCCGCTATATTTGCCGGCACATCAGAGCCTCCCTGTATTTCCGACAGGAACTGGGAACCGATTGCCATGTTGCCGTTGATGCCATCTTTGCAATGGGTGAGTATCTTTTTTAATTCAGGTGTATCAGCATAGTATTCCAGCAGGGCGACCATCCCTTCTGTGCAGGTGATGGGGCAGGAAATACATGCCTCTCCGTTCTGGTAAATCAGGTACATTTTCACCAATTTTTCAAACGGGGAAGTGGAGTCGGCAAATAGCTTTTCGCCAAAGACTTCCTTTTCAAGAATTAAAGTTTCCTGGGGGCGGACAATACGATCAATACGGTGGTTGTGCCCGTCAAAGTGAATAATATAGGGCTGTTTTTCCGGTACAGCCGCTGCTTCGGAAAGTTCTTTCCAGCGAAATGATACCCTGGGAGAAATCTTCTTTGCTACCTTGTCCAGTTCGGGCCACTGCTTTTCAGCATAGTACTGAATCACCTTTTGGAAAAAAGGATCTTCCCCATAATAATCAGCATTATTCCGCCATTGGAGAAAATCGTCAAATGAGTATGAATTTTCAGGATATTGCTGTGACATATTGTCTTTCTTTCAGATAGCTGGTTCTGGGACCGTTATTAAAAATTTGTCCACGTTTGTCATCATCGGCACTTGCTGCTGAATTCAGGAAGAGAAGTGAACTATTGGCAAACATAATTTTGATGCCGACTGTCTGTCAATCCCTTCTATTGCCGTAATTCTATACAATAAACTAAATATTGAAGCATTCCTTTTACTGGCAGTTATGGTCAGATGTGTCAAGGAATTATTTCTCCAAAAATGCCTTACGCCTGGGGCATCTACTGATGGGAAAACTGATTTTTTTGAAAGTAATGTTGCAGCATTGAGGTATGCAGGTTGATATTTAAAACTAACTCATGAGGGCACTTACTTCAGTATTCGCTCGTGCAAGTCTTTCGGAAAGGGATTTTACAACGAATTTGTGAAATTCTGCTGCAAGGGCAGGGTCATCTTTTTCAATTTCATTAAAAGCTTCAAAGGTAAGTTTATACAGGCATGTTGGTTCTTCTGCCGCTGCTGCTGCTGATCTTGGTTGCCTTGTATAAAGCCCCATTTCTCCCAGAACCGTACCTCCGCGCATTGAAAGCAGTCTTAGTGTCTTGGTTGGAGCCAGTTCGATTAGTATGGCAATTTTT
>JAOZSB010000229.1:0-3366 GCA_029939895.1 Desulfobacterales bacterium | reverse complement strand
TCCAGATTCAATAAAGTAAAGTGAATCTGATTCGTCGCCCTGGTGGAACAGGAACTCATCGTTTTTCAGGGTCACTTTTTCAAGATATAAAATCAGTTTTTCAGCAATTGTTTTGCTTCCAAATGCAGATGTGAGCTGGTCAAACATTACCGTTTGAGTCGAATCCTTGGTTTTGGCCTGGTCAATTATAAAGTTTTCACACCACTCAAGCCCCCTGTCAATGTCGGGAAATATTATGCAGGAAATATCAAGTTCCTGCTCCAGTTGCTTTCTTATGGAAGCTCTGGCGTTGGTTATCATGAGGTATGAATTGTTTTTAAGGATCATCTGGTGGAGCTTTTTAAAGCTCTTGGAAGCAGATGTGTCAATGTCGCTGACTAATCTGAAATCGAGTACTACAAACAGCAATGAGTTATCCGGGCTGGATTCTACCCGTATCTTGATTTTATCAATGAGTTTTTGTGCGGTTCCAAAAAAGATGAAACCCTGCAGAATGAGTATAAAAATGTTATCGCCATAATCGTTAAGTATGGCCTTGTCTGAGGCTGACCGCTCAACTTTACTTCTATGATTTTTTCCTGATAGTTCGTGCTTAACCACTTCAATTCGGCTGTAGTTGACAACAAAGAGGATAGCTGCAATCACAACACCAGCGCCAATGCCAGTAAGGAATCCAAAGTTTGCTACAATCACGAGGATGGAAAGAACGAGCACATAGTCTAACTGTGGCAGAAGAAACCATGAATCATATATCCATTCGGATATGATGCTTAATCCAAAAAAGATAAGAAGCCCGCCAATAATAGGCATGGGGCATAGTGAGATCACTCCGGGTGCTATAAAAACAGGGATAGCACAAAGAAAAGCGTAAAAAATTCCAGACAGCCTGCTTTTTGCACCAAGCTTGTAAGCAAGAACCGTATCCAGATCTGAATGCATTCCAGGAAAACCGCCCATGGCTCCTGCTAAAATATTGGAAAATCCGGTTACCTTAAGATCCTGCTCCAGGTCAATTTCTGCACCAGTGCCTATCTCGATTGTTGAAAATGATAGAAGTGCTGAAATTGAACCGATAAAAACTATAGAAGCTATACTTCCGGCCTGCCCAGCGAGGGATCTTATATCCACATGCTTATAAAAATCGAGTTCGAAAAATGGAAACATTCTATCTGCTGTAAATCCGCTGAGCATCAGCCCCTGCGCCCTTGCCTCGGCAAATGAAATTCCTTTAAGATAGAGGAACAGATAAAACAGAACCATACCGCCAAGTATAAAGGCTGGAATGATAAGGAAATGCTTGAATCGTTTAACGCAGAAATACATCACAATTGCAAACACAAGCGGGGGAAGAAGAAGGGCCATGTAATGGGCAGTAAACAAAGGGGACATATTAAAAATATCAAACTTCAAACCCGTGAGCGTTGTTACAGAACCCTTTAAAATCAAGAGACCAGCCCCTGCATAGTAACCGCCTACAACAGGGTATGGCACAAACCTGACGAGGTTGCCGATTCGGAAAAAACCAAGAATCAGTAAAAAAAGTCCAGTTCCGATTGAAGCAATCATGACTGCTGCAATCAGTGTAGGCATTTCACCTTCTGCATCTACTCCAACCGCAATTGATGCGGCCATGATAGAGATGATAACGCAAATATTGGCTTTTGGTGAAGATATAATGCCGGGAACAGAGCTAAGCCCTGCAATGATGAATCCGATTGCAAAGCAGGGGATCAGGGCCATGGTGACACCGCTGGAAAAGTGCCTTGAAAGATCGCCGCTGAATATAAAAGCTGACAGGGAAAGTGCGTAGGTGATGTTAAGCAAAGCCAGAGTGAGGGCCGAAAAGATGTTCGGTACAACGCCGCTTATGTTGAGTTTTACTTTTTGTTCTGCAATAGTATTCATTGACATTCCTGTATGTTTATTTAATATTGCACAATAGGAGGCTGGATGTCAATAAAATAAGGGCAGTTAAGCTAGTAATCTGCATTGCAGTATAGTAATGGAGAAGGTTGTCTTCCAGTGATGCATATTTTAAAACAATTAACTTTGCTCCAATTGCCGTAAAGTCTCTTCAAGTATGAGCAGACGCTGCCTGTCTTCCGGCCGCTTGGAAGTTCTTTTAAGTTCTATTATCATCTTAAGATCAAGGACATGAAGCGTATGCCCCCTGAACTAAATTTTATTTGCATGTTCAATAACATCTTCATAGGTCTTTTCTTCTTCGATGTATGCCAGAACATCAAGCTGGCCCAGGCGAGTAGAGAAAAGCTTATGCCCCATAAATAAAAATCTTTTTCCGTCGGCAGTATCACTTTATCATCAGGGCGACGATAAAGTGCATCAATTGATTTTAAAATGTTAATAGCTTTGCAATATTATCAGCAGACCTGTCATATAAAATTTCTACATTTAGTGTTGTAGCCGGAGCACCCTGGACAACCGAAGCAAGGCCACCAACAAGGATAAACTTAATGCTTGACTGAATAAGTTTCTCAAGTATTAAGCCTGATTCCACGTTTGTCGGTTTTTTTGACGTTCACATATTAGCCAGCAGTTATATGCTGTCAACCACGTCGTCGGGGATGTCGGCATTTGTATGTACTTTCTGTACATCATCGCAATCATCAAGAGAGTCCATCAGCTTTATCATCTGAAGTGCTTCTTTGCCTGTCAGGGTGACGGTATTCTGCGGCAGCATTGTTATTTCTGCCATGGCATACTTGATTTCAGCATCATCAAGGGCAGACTTTACTGTCTCAAAATCAATAGGCTCTGTTATAACTTCAAAGTTATCGCCATCGTCACGAACGTCCTCTGCACCGGCATCAAGAGCAACTTCCATGAGGTCGTCTTCGGAAATATCGCTTTTTGCAACATACATGAGACCCTTTTGATCGAATATCCACCCAACGCAACCGTTTTCTCCAAGGTTGCCTGCGTGTTTGCTGAACCTGTGGCGAATCTCTGCAACAGCCCTGTTTTTGTTGTCGGTCAGGGATTCAATATATACAGCCGCACCACCCGGGCCGTAGCCTTCGTAGGTGATCTCTTCGTAGTTTTCCCCGTCAAGCTCGCCGGTTCCTTTTTTTATTGCTTTTGTAATGTTGTCCTTGGGCATGTTTTCTGCCCGTGCCGCCTGAACCGAGGTTCTAAGCCTGGGGTTGGAGTCCGTGTCTCCGCCTCCCATGCGTGCAGCAATCATTATTTCCTTTGCCAGCCGTGAAAAAACTTTTCCTCTTTTTGCATCGGCTGCACCTTTTTTATGCTTTATTGATGACCACTTACTATGTCCTGACATTATTCCTCCTAATAAACTTAAATTAATCGATGTGCCTGAATGAAAACTGCCTTCACACTCAATCT
>JAOZSB010000228.1 GCA_029939895.1 Desulfobacterales bacterium | reverse complement strand
TCTTCAAATATTACAATCGCCTGCTCTAATAATGGCCTGCCTTTTTCCACCTGGCCCTTCTTGATGTACTCATCCCCCAGGTTGGCCAAATCGCTTCCTTCGCCCCGGCGGTCTTTGATCTCACGGCTGATGACAATTGCCTGTTCATAATATTCTATCGCTTTTTCAACCTGGCCTATTGATAAATACACACTCCCCAGTTGGTCTATAAACGCGCCTTCTGTTCTTGCATCTTCCATTTTCCTGGCTGCCGCTATCCCCATCTCAAGGGCTGATTGCTGTTCAATCCAATAACCGCATAAATCAAGATAATCTTCCACTGCCCAAACCAGATCAGTCACAGCCTGCCAGTTCTTTTTTTCAAACTGGCTTTCCATTAACTTCATAATATGGAGCCGTTCCGGGTCAAGGGTTTCATAGCCTTCGCGGGTTTGGTTGCTATATTTTTCAAAAAAGGCATTGTAAAATTTCAAAACCTGCTCATTAATTTCCTGTGTTGGCGCAAGCTTTTCTCGTGCATAGGTATGGATCAATGCGTGGCTCACCTCATAACAGCCTGTGTCAGAATTATCATCAACTGGTATCAGCATGCCCCAACTTGTTAATTCTCCTAAAATACCGGAGGCTTCAACTTCCGACAGGTTAAGGGACGCTGCAATTACTCTTTCACTAAAGGGATACAGGGCCAGAAGACCGATTACAGACATGGCCTGTTTTGCTTCCCTGCTCACCTGGTCAAGGCTGCCGTTTAAAAGCAGGGGAACACTTTCAAGCTTGCGCTTTCCAGGGTCAAGGGCTTTTAACGGGGATATTCTCAGCGATTCAAGAAAACTTGCCGCCCGTTGCCTGCGCTGTGTCAGATACCGCCCCACAAGACGTATAGCCAGGGGCAGCCTGCCGATTAACTCGCAAATCTCCCTTGATATTGCATCATCGTCAACAAACTCTCCACCCCAGCCTTGCAGCAGGTCAATTGCATCCTCAGGCCCAAGCGGCTCAATATCCTGCCAGACATCCTCTGCATCCTCTTTTTTACGGCTGGTTACTATCACACCGCAGTTGCCGACTATCTCCAGGATAGCTGGAAGATGATCAGCATCCTCTGTGCCATCAAGCAGCAACAGAACCCTGCGCCCTGATAACGCCCTCATTGCACCATGCAGGGGCGTTGGTGTTGCCTCATCGCCAAGAGATATTGCAATATTTTCAAGAGCCTTGTTTACTTCCGGTTCACGATAAAAATTATGATAAATAACCCCATCAGGAAACTGGTCAGGCACAAACTCACCTTCTGTCATGCGCCACAATACTTCCGCAGCCACTGCACTTTTACCGATCCCCCCTGTCCCGCAAAGAGTAGCAATATTACCCGCCTCCAAATCTGCAATAACTCTTTCAATCTCCTTTTCACGGCCTACAAAATGGGCTGGGCGTTTTGGCAGTTGACATACGCTGTCTCCTATGGGGATACGCTTTTCATTATTCTTTTGTTCCTGTGTACCATTACCAGCAAATGGATTTTCCCCAAGCTCAGGCCGGACTGCTGCTGGTGTATTGTGCAACATCCTTACCAGTTTTTCATATTGCTTTTCATAGTTTTTTCCGTCATTCAAGTTTACAGACAGCCTTGTTGCCATAATCTTCGGCAGTTTTGATTTTTCACCCTTTTGACGGATAACAGGAATAAATTTTGATGTACCTAAATCACCAATTAATTCTCCTGTAACAATCACAACCTCATAACCAACACCACCTGTTCTCGTATCCATTTTTTGGACATAGGTTTCTGTGCATATCATCAATACATGATCAGCTTTGCTTACCGAGTCTTCCATAAACTTTGCAACATCCCCACCCAATTCCAAATCCCACTGATCCAGAGTAACTTTAACACCGTCTTTAACTAATCTTTCAGCCAGACCTAAAACCCAGGCTTTATGTTTATCGCTATCATGTGAGTAAGAAATAAAAACTTTTGGATTTTCCAGCGTACCTTCTTGGGGAGCCATAATTTCACCATATCCGAGGGTTTGAATGCATAAAAAAATCTAATCTCAATAATAGCTTTTTAACATTAATCAATATGGAAATCAAGGATTCATGAATAGGACTGACTTTTCAGGCTGATCAAAGCAAGGCATTTTTAACTGGCGATTCATGGTGATTGGCAACCGCACACCGACTTAGTATATATAATGCCAATATGTATATAGAAAAATACAAATATTGAGGAATGAAATTTTTATAGTGAATAATCAATATTGCAAGGGGCTAAAAACTCTGCTATTTAATTCACATCACAATGGTCAACTTTTGGATAGCAACTCAAATTGGAGCTTTTTTGCCATGAAAACCTGCACCTGGCATATTATTGTGTTTTTCATATTTGCAACACAGGCAATTGCAGCAGATTCGCCAATAAAATGGGCCTTTGATCCTTGGGCGCCGCTCCACCAGCAGGATAGGGCCGGAAAAACAGAGGGGCTTCTGGTTGACATTATTAAGGCAGTGCTGACCGATGAGATGGGTATTCAGGTTGAGTACAACCAGCTTCCCTGGAACCGCTGTCAGGCTCTGGTGAAAAATGGCGTACTCGATCTCCTGGTAACCGTTGCAACAAAGGAACGGCTTGAGTATGCAGTTAAAAGCAAAAAAGCAGTTTATCTCCTGAAAAATAAAATCTATACCTATGTAAACCACCCGAGGCTTGAGGAGATAAAAAAAATAAAAACCCTGGAAGATATAATAAAAGGAAAATTCAAAGTAATCTCCTACCTTGGCAATGGCTGGTTTAAGCAAACCACTGAAAAAACTGCCGTTGACGCAATCTATGTCCGGGATTATAATTCGGTTTTAAGGATGCTGGCACAAAGGGGCGGCGACATTACAATCGATTCTGAACCCTCCACAAACAGCTATATCCATAAACTTGGACTCAATGACAGGATCGTTAACACACAGGCTGATATTGGGGTTCTGGGCTTTACAAAACTGCACCTGCTTATCAGCAAAAAATCCAGCCATGCGGGCATAATGCAGCGGTTTGATGATGCATTTGAAAAACTGGAAAAAAACGGAACCCTTAAACTGCTAATCCATAATCACGCAAAAAAATTCAAATAAGTTTTACTGCAAATGCAAAATATTATAACCCTGCTTTAAGCATTCCCAATCAGCTGCATTGCCAACGGACTACATACCCGCATCACCTTCGTCTTCAGGCCCGACTTCAGATTCTGCATCAGGTTCAGGCGCAGGCCTGTCGCCAAGTTCTTTTAATTTTTTAAAGTGGTTGCTCGGCAGCAAAAAAAGTCCGGTCAGGTCTTCACTATCTTCGTTTGTTTTCCCGTCCTTATCAACCTCCAGCGTAACCACCCGCAGCTTGTAGCCATTAGTTTCTGTGCAACCCCCACATGAATACAAATCAACCGTTATTCGCGGAAATAATGTTTCATGATTTGCATCAAGCTCTGCCAATATTTCCGTTTCTCCTGCCATCAATTTTTCCAAAAAAGAAATATCATCTGTGGGTGCAAGGTGAAATGAGGAAAGTGTCTTGCTCCACTGGGAGCAGTCTTCACAAAATATTGCAGAATCAAGGGAAGCCGAAGCCAGATATGTAATAGCCACAATAATAACAAGAGCCTCTATCCCCCAGATTATCCACAAAAACGTCCCGCTCGGTGTCGCATCTCTAATCGAATACCAGCCCGTTGAATTTATGCTCTGCATTAGCTCCCACAAGGAATCAGGCGCAAAGAACAACTCCTGAATCCCCACCTGCTCGAAATCCCCGTTTTGTCTCATAAGCACAAAAACAAACACCACCCATGAAGTATACAAAGCAAATATGCTGGTTAAAAATCCCATAGCATGCATAAACCAGGCATTACGGCACTTGGCAGCATAGCCCACCACCGAAAGAAAAAAACCTGTCCCCACAGCAAACACTATCAGCAAAATCACAGTAATGACACCGCCAATGGGAGAATATACCGAAGCATATGCGTAAGCATAACTGAAAAGAATTGTAATGATAATCCCAAAAACTGGAACTATGAAGCCTGCCGGCCCGATGGCCCCTGAATGTTTGTAGGCAGTTGCTGCATGGCTCATCTCGACACTCCGTTTACAGATTATTCATGTGCAGTAGTTACCGCAATCAGATCCTGCGCCAGCTTAATACCCTTGCTTAATGCGTATTCTGTGTATTTTTGCTGAATCTCCTCAGCAGTCAGGTTTATCAGCCTGATACCGTGATATTGAAGATCCTGGCTCGGAAGCTCCGGCAGTGGCTCGTTCGATGCAAACACCTTTATCAACTCGTTCCCCACTGGCTCGCCAACCGTGAACTCAAAATCATAGGATGCCTCTGGTATCGGCACAACCATGTTTGCCTCAACCTTCACGCCCCCGGGAGCAAAGGAATTGGGGAATATCTGCAAAATCTGCCCGGCAGAGGTTCGGTTAAAAATCCTGATATATGATGCCTGATTTGTCTTGATATAAAAGGTTACTGTCTCCCCAAGGAGAAATTTAATGTTGCTTTTTCCCTTTTGAGTAAACACTTCTACATTGTACTGACCTGTATCATTAAGTACTTCTTTTTTATTTACTGCATTTGGATTACTTCCATCGGCATTTGCTACAAAGGAGTTGTAGTCCTTCATGAAGCCTGCATCATTTTGCTGGGGCAGTTTCAAAAGCTCTGGGTTGAGCATTGAAATCGGTATCAAAGCTGAATCGCTGGCAAGTACTTCTCCTGCTTTTGTTACCAATGCAACCTGTACTTCAATCTCGTCTCCGGTCACCTTCCAGTAGCTTCCGGTAATATAGTGTGATGCACCCGACATCTTGGCTATTGTTCCGCCCTTTGTTTTTGTGGGGATTATGCTCCTTGTTCCAGCTTTATATTTATTTATTCTACTTGCTGCATCAAGCTCGGTTATGGGCATCAGCAGGTTACTTTCGGTTAAAAATGAAAACACAAACTGACCAATATAATCGCTGAAAGGGCTGTACAGCCTGCTTTTCTGGTATGTAAACTTCTGCACCTGAACATTGGGCCTGCTCTCCTGAAAAGCCAGTTTGTCCTCGCTCTTTGCTTCAAGCTTTCGCATCAAAAACAGCATCCTGTTGCTGACACTCTCCTCAAACCACCTGGAATCAAGGTATTTTGCCTTTAACTCTTCCCTGCCGCCCGCAACCTGGCTAACCACGCCTGTGTCCTTGTCAATTTTTATGCCATTGAGCCATAAAGCAACCACAAGCTTTTTATTCTCCCGATAGTAATCCCCCCCTATCACAAGGTCTGCATTGGATGCAGGATCATCGGTGATATTAAAAATATTTTTATCCATCAGCGATTTTTTCAGCTCCACCGCAAGAAAAGAAGAAAATGGATAAATGTTTCCTGTATGGGGATCAGCAAAATAGTTTTTGTTCAAAAAAACATAGGGCTTCTTCCCGTCCTTCGCCCATTCAGATTGCTTATACTTCTCTGCAATCTGCTCTGAAATTGATTCAACCAGCTCTTCCAGGCTGCTTATCCCAAAGCCCGGCAATACAAACTCCGCACCAGCCCCGCCTGCAATAGACAGGAACAGTACTGCAATCATAAATAATACTTTCAGCTTATTCATTATTTTTTTTACCCTTATATTTACTCCCAAAACAGGCACAGTATTTTGCAACACTCGCTACAGCCCCGGTACTCAGGGGTTTAATACCAGTTCTGCCTGTGCATGTTCTTTTATTTTTTCATCACTGAACCACCAGTACATTTTTTCTCCGCTCATATATGCCTTAATCTGGTCTGTAAAATGTGGAGAAAAAGTTCTTCCCACAACCCCGCCTGGTATTACTGCAATTACTTTTTCATTGTCGCTCAAATCAGCCACCATCCTCAGGGCAGCAGAATATTTGACGACGTTGCCTTCATGATTCAAAGGAAAAAGAGCGCGGTAAACCGTGTCGCCAGACCCAGCCATTGGATGGGACCCCCCGCCCAGCCAGCCCTTCCCAAGCCCGCTCCTGCGGAGGGGGTTAAGAAATTCAATCTGATGAATTTTCCCCCACTGCCACTTGGAAGGGTCCTTTCCGATCCTTTCTGATAAATCAGCAATGGTGGCAGTCCCAGCCCGTTGTATTAAATCTGTAAGATTTTCTTTTTTGTCAGGAGTAGTAATGTCATCAAACCATTGAGACTCACCCGACAAGATCATCATGCCAAGCCTTTCCTGCCAATAGTAATTCTTGCCAATCATCAGCGTTCCAAGCTCTTCTCCAAGCTCATCCTTGAAAACCAGGCCTGCCAGATTTCGATATGTTTCCTGATAAATACTTGCGGCAGCGGAATCAATTGATTCTTTAAAATCCCACTTCGACAGAATTTCACCAAGCTCCTTTGTTTCCGGCAGTGCAGATAAAGCTTTTGCAAAAATCGGAGCATTTGTCCTGGCAGAAACATTCAGATCATCGCGCATATATTTCCAGTGATCGTCAACACTCTTTTTTTCCGGGGTGTCGAGTATCTCTGTTATGCGTTGATAACGGTAGCTTGGGGCAAACCACGATGAGTAGTAATATGGATAATCCGCCTTGACAGTATTATGATTTGCAGTACCCACCCAGCCCCTTGCGGGCCTGTAACTCTGTGGCATTTCCTCATAGGGAATCCAGCCAGACCAGTCATCAACGTCATCGGTCACCAGGAGCGGAATCGTACCATCGCCCTTTACCCTGATTGGAATTCTCCCGGTTGTCTGCCAGCCAATACCACCATGGACATCTGCGAAAACATAATTTAAATGCACACAGGTCAAATCCTTCAAAACCTTGCGTATGTCGTCCACAGACCTGGTTCCCATAAGAACATCAAGTCCCAGAGAAGGCTGCATAGATTCAAATGGTGCCCAGCGGACAGTTATGATTTTTTTGGTTTTCAAACCCTTGAGAACATCAGAAACCACAGGGCCGCGGTTTGTCAGACGAATAACCAGCTTTTGCGTTCTAAAACCGTTTTCAGCATCTTTATCTTTGATCTTTAAAGTTTGCTCAATTACTTTAAATGGAATTGACTTACTACCCTCCCAGTAGTGTCCCGTTAAAAATCGAATAATTTCAATTGGATTTGGGCACTA
>JAOZSB010000227.1 GCA_029939895.1 Desulfobacterales bacterium | reverse complement strand
TTACGTTATCGTTTTGACCCCAGGTGGGTCATTTTTAGGTTATCGAAACTATATATCTTTTTCTTCGTAGACACCTACTAACTGCAAATAGGTTTCTATTGCTATCTTTGCTTTTGTATAGTCTTTTTTTGCAAACCACAGAAAATCAGAATAATGGGCTTTCAATTTTATACTCGTTGTTTTTAAGAGTTCATTTTCGATTATTTTGAAAGTTTCCTCTGAAAAACCTGAATTTTCAGGGTGTTTTCTAGTTTCCCCAAATTCGATTATTGCTGGCGTCACTCCCTTTTGTTCACCATCTTCTATTTTAAAATTCAAAACATCAATTATGCTTTGAATTTTTTGAATACCAACCTCATCTTTTTTTTCTATATAGTGTTGTTTTATTGGCTTAAATTCATCTACAAATTGACAAACATACTTTGAGTTATCTGCTATAGCATCAATTTCTAAAAACTTTTTTTCAATATCAAAATTTTCCATTATTTATAATTTTACCTTTTTTTTTGGAATTTTTTAAACATGTTTACCATCCATTTATTGCTATACTCATTGCCCTTACCCCTTATAACACAATCTATTTTGATATACAAAAATTTTGCCGGAAAAAAATCTATGCTTGCGATTTTTTATTCCATGGTTTAAGCAATATCCTAGTTGACTTTTTGTCTCATCGGGTTTAATTCTGTAGGGTGTCTAAATTTATTATTATGTTAAATTTTGAGAGTTTTTTTACTTATTTCACAATCAGACCTTCGGTATAAACTAAGCAAAAGGTTTTGACAAAATATTATAGCAGGCACATCGACCGACAATTTTACAACCGTGCCTGAATTAAAGCTGAATTCGCGCTCAGGATCGAGGCGGAAAAAAACAACATACCCGCAGGCGTACTCAGTTGTACGCCGAGGAATATATTTTTTTCCTTTGATGAGATTGAGGGTGAAGGCAGTTTTCATTCAGGCACATCGATTAATTTTATTAGGAGTATAATATGACCAAATCTCTAACATACGCTGATGCGGGTGTGGACATTGACAAGGCGGCGAATTTTATTAACACGATCAAAAAGATTGTGAAGCAGACTCCCCGTTCCGGCGTAATGAGTGAGATAGGCGGGTTTGGCGGCCTGCTTTCCCTGAACACCGAGCATTATGACAGGCCAGTGCTGGTAAGCTCAACAGACGGTGTAGGCACAAAGCTGAAAATTGCCTTTATGACCGGCAAACATGACACAATAGGCATTGACCTTGTTGCAATGTGCGTTAACGACATTGCTGTACAAGGAGCTAAGCCGCTGTTTTTCCTTGACTATCTGTCCATGGGAAGCCTTGACACAGAGATTGCTGCCGGTGTTGTTAATGGTATTGCAGAGGGCTGCAAGCAGGCGAAATGCCCCCTTATTGGCGGCGAGACAGCAGAAATGCCGGGCTTTTACAGCGAAAGTGAGTATGACCTTGCCGGGTTTGTGGTTGGCATAGTTGACAATGCAAAAATAGTAGACGGCTCAGAAATCCGCATGGGGCACAAGCTCATAGGAATTGGATCAAGCGGACTCCACAGCAACGGCTATTCACTGGTCAGAAAAATCTGCTTTGAGGTTTTAAAGCTGAAAATTGACTCATACGTACCAGAGCTTGGCAGAACCATAGGCGAGGAGCTGCTTGAGCCTACAAAAATATATTCCGAAACAGTCAGGAAGGTGATACGCGATCTCCCTGTTCACGGTCTGGCGCACATAACCGGCGGCGGGATTGTTGAAAACCTGCTACGGGTCATTCCTTCATCATGTCAGGCACTTATTGAAAAAGGAAGCTGGGATATTCCACCAATCTTTTCCTTTCTCCAGGATGCTGCATCCATAACAGACAAGGAAATGATCCGCACCTTTAATAATGGCCTTGGTATGATTGCTGTTGTCCCGGAGGGCGTGGCGCAGGATGTTTTGGAAAGGCTGACTGCCATGGGTGAAAAAGCATTTTTGATTGGCGAAATTGGCGAACGCAAAAAATCTCATTCCCGTATTAAATGGGCATAGGACAAGTTTTTTTGCTTATTTCATAACCAGACTTTCGGTATAAACTAAGCAATCGACCTTATTTGGAGCTGTGATGAAGAAAAAAGGATTCTTTACCAGGTTCCTTGAATGGATAGCAAGAGGGAACGCAAAGCAGCCAGTGTGCAGATCATGAGGTGCCAACAAAGGCGGGGGCCGGGTTCCGACCCCTAATAAAGGCAGCAAAAACAAATAACTATAATGCTCATCAAATATTATGTAATACCCCTTGTCCTGTGCGCAATATTGACACCGGGCGTAAAAATTTTAGCAGATAAAAAAGGATGGGTTGCCAGGCCCTCCAAGGACAGGTGGCACCAGAAGCCAACCGCCCTTTTTGGTGGAATCGCCATCTTTGCGTCCTTTGCTGCACCGTTATTTTTTCTTTCTGACTTTTCCTTTATCCGCATTTTATTTCTTGATACCTTACACCTGAAAGACATGGTTAAACAGGGAACCGCTGTAGGTGGAGTGATTTTCATTGGAGCTTCGTTTTTGTTTTTCACCGGGCTTGTGGATGATTTCATGCGCCTGAAACCCCAGACCAAACTGCTTGCCCAGATCATGGCTGCATCTCTTGCAGTATTTTTCGGGTTCCGGCTCCACTGGTTCACCTCCCTGACCCTCGACACGATGGTGACGCTGGTGTGGATAATCGGCATAACAAACGCTTTTAACCTCCTTGATAATATGGACGGGCTTTGTACGGGAATCGGAATTGTTGCATCATTATTTATTGCTGTTCTTTTCTTTAACAGCGCCCCACAGGTTGCCATGATTGCCCTTTGTCTGGCTGGTGCGCTGTCTGGTTTTCTTATTTACAACTTTAACCCGGCCTCCATTTTCATGGGAGACTGCGGCAGCCTTATAATCGGCTATACCCTGTCATTGCTGTGTCTAAGGTTTACGGATCTTTCCATGACAAGCAACGTGGCAATTTACGCTGTTCCTATCCTTATCCTTATGGTGCCGATATTCGACACAACCCTGGTGACGCTGATCCGGCTGCTTAGCGGAAGAAAAGCCTCGGTGGGCGGAAGGGATCACACCTCTCACAGGCTGGTGCTGATGGGATTCAGTGAAAAGGCTGCGGTCATGTTCCTGTATGCAACAGCCTCGGTAGCTGGTGTTGCAGCAATCTTTGTCAGCAGAACCGACTCCATTTCAACGCCAATTGTAATAATTCCAATAGTGATTTCAATCGGTCTCATGGGCATATACCTGGCGCAGATAAGGGTGTATTCGGAAAAGGAATTCTCGCTTTTAAAAAACAAATCATATACGCCCATACTCATTGAGCTGACATACAAAAAGCAGATTTTACTTCTGGCTTTAGACCTTGTTCTTGTTGCGTTTGCCTATTATGTGTCCTATAGAATCAGGTTTGCAGAGACCTTTTTTTCTTTTTATTTTGAAGTTTTTATGAACTCCCTGCCGGCAATAATTGTGTGCAAGTTTGTCGCTTTTTTCATTGCCGGAGTTTACAGGGGCCTGTGGCGGTTCATGAGTTCCGACGATGTTTTCGTATACATAAAGGCTTCCATGCTTGGCACTGCCTTTTCTGTTATTGCTGTAACCTTCATCTACAGGTTTGAAAATTTTTCAAAGGGTGTTTTTGCAATTGACCTGTTTTTAACAGGAATCTTCCTCCTGGGTACACGTTTTTCCTTCAGGTTCTTTTTGGATACCATGAAACGAAAAACCACGGCAGGCGAAAACGTGCTGATATACGGTGCTGGAACAGGCGGAGAAATCCTGATGCGGGAAATCCTCAACAACCAGCGACTGAACCTCAGGCCAATCGGCTTTATTGACGATGATCCAGTCAAGACCGGAAAAAAACTCCAGGGATTCCCCATACTCGGTACGCCCGATATAATTTCTGCTGCCATTGAAAAACACAACATTGACGAGGTTCTGGTCTCCTTTAAAAAAGAAAAGGGCGATGGACTTGAAAAGGTAAGGCGCGCCTGCCGGGAAAAAGAAATCTTCCTGAAAAAATTCTCCATAAGCCTTGAAGAAATCGACCTGGAAAACAAAAAAATATGAAAAACAGACCAATCCTCGGCATAGAATCATCATGCGATGACACAGCAGCCGCAATTGTTGCTGATGGCAGAACAATTGTTTCCTCTGTTGTATCAAACCAGGAAAAAATCCACTGCAAATACGGTGGTGTAGTGCCGGAACTTGCATCACGAAAGCACATGGAATCCATAACCCTGGTGGTTGAAGCAGCCCTTGAAGAAGCTGGAATCACCCTCGCAGAGCTTGGCGGTGTTGCAGCAACCATGGGCCCTGGGCTTGTTGGCTCGCTCCTGGTTGGTTTTTCTTTTGCAAAGGCCTTTGCCTATGCCCGAAACCTCCCCTTTGCAGGCGTAGACCATCTTGAGGGTCATATTTCATCCCTGTTTTTAATGGACAACCCCCCGGAATTCCCTTTTGTAGCACTCCTGGCATCTGGCGGACACACAATTATTTTTTATGTTAAGTCGATTCTTGAAATGGAAGTAATGGGCCAGACCAGGGACGATGCAGCAGGAGAGGCGTTTGACAAGGTAGCAAAGCTACTCGGCCTTGAATACCCCGGTGGCAGAAGGATTGATGAGTTTGCTGAAAAAGGCGACCCGAAAAAAATTAAATTTCCCAGAACGTTTCTCGATAAAACCGGGTTTGAGTTCAGCTTCAGCGGCGTAAAAACCGCAGTTGCAAGGTTTGTGGAACAGCAGGAAAAGGAACAACTTAACTCCATGATCCCCGACATAGCAGCAGGTTTCCGGGAAGCAGTTGTTGACGTGCTTTGCAGCAAGCTACTCCTGGCCGCAAAAACAAAAAACTGCAAACAGATCGCAATCGCAGGAGGAGTAGCAGCAAACAAAAGGCTCCGGGAACGCATAGAACAGGACGCAGCCAAAAACAACCTGACAGCATACATCCCGCCAATATCCCTGTGCGGTGACAACGCCGCCATGATAGCAGCCCTGGGCTTCCACCACATAAACGCCAGCCAACTCACCAGCCTTGACGGTGATGCATACTCAAGAGCCAGCTTTAGAAATGCTGCCCAGCTTAAATAAAATCGGTGTGCCAGAATGAAAACTGCCCTCACACTCAATCTCATCAAAGGAAAAAAATCATAATCCTCTGCACAGGGCTAAATGAATGCTGATTTTTTTCCCCGAAGGGGAAAAGTCGTCTTTCCGGTGTGCTTTTGCCACCGGTTCGGGTTCCCAACCAAACCCCGCTCGTCCTGAAGGGACGATTTAATTGTTATCACATCGTCCCTTCAGGACGAGAGAGATGGGGGCGATTTATTCCGGTGGCTAAAGCACACCGGCTATACGAAATAACCCCTATCTGGGTTTTTTATATCTCCCAACAAACCCTTTTCTATATATTTGATATTATTGACAAACAATCCTTGCTGTATTTAGTGTTTTTTACCAGTTTTTGTTAAAGGTTTTCTTTAGTTGTATATCCGGGCTACTAAGGTTAAACAGCAATAAATAAGCTTTTTTGCTTGCTGCCTGTCTACATCGACGGATCAAAGTCAGATACAAGCCTGAACCCATAGCCAGCGTGTCTTGTTTTCGGGGAACTCTTTTTGCGGATAGCTGAACGGCAATCTTCTGAGGGCGATACCCAGTTGCCGCCGCGAAGAACTCGGTGGGAACCCCATGACGGGCCTGCTGGATCAGCTAACCATCCAAAATGATATTCACCATGCCTATCCTGACACCACTCCCAGACATTGCCGTGCATATCAAATAGGCCCCAGGCATTGGGTTTTTTTTTTGCTACCAAATGGGCATAACCTTCATCAATAAAAAAAGCATTCTGACTATACCAGGCATAGTCTTGTATTTTTCTTTCATTAGCAAAACTATACTCTGCCGTGCTTCCTGCTCTGCACGCATATTCCCACTCTGCTTCGGTTGGTAAACGATACTGTTGACCACTTTTCTGATTAAGCTTCTTTATGAAGATCTGGACATCGTCCCATGAAATATATACTGCTGGTGAATCTGGAGATTTCAGAATATCATCCTGTCCGAGCCAGGGCATTTTTTTCATCACAGAAAACCATTGTCCCTTTGTCAACTCAGTAGTCTGCATGTAAAAACCCTGTGAGATACTAACTTTCTGGATCGGCGTTTCATCCAATGAACCCTCATCTGATCCCATTTCGAATGTTCCTGGTTTTATATAAACAAACCTCATTTCAGTAGAGATAACAAAAGGGTTTATAGAACTCTCTTCTGGCGCTTTTCTCCAGAAAGCTATTTTTAAAGATTTCAACTTCCCTGCTTGTTTTGTATCATTTGCCTGTTCGCAAAGCCCAGCCCCTGGCACCAATGCCAATGCCATGACCAAAATTACTATTATTTTTTTCATACTATTACCTTTCTAAAATTCCTTTTCTGATTTAAAACTTCTCAATTCTATTTCTATATTTTGTACTACCCTATGGTAGAAAGAAACACATGGCCCATCTAAAGCAAAAAAACATTGCATAATAAAGGGTTGACAATAATTTCCATGAACTTCTCTGGCAAGTCAAGTGATATTTTAGCTCTTCTTTATTTCACCAAGGAAAGATAATCTTCTTTAAATCATTGAATACTGTGCATTTACGCAAAACAACTACTTATACTACCATAGCAAAAATAAGTAGATTTTAGCGATTAAAAATAGTAATTAGTAAAAAAATATGTAAGGCAAAAAACAATGCCTGAAAGGACTGGCAACAAAAAAATGGGGTACACTCGAACATCTTGAAAAGTGGTATCATGATGAATGCGGTGTGACGGGGGTAGTAAGCTTGATGTGCCGGGTAAAAAATGTCTTCAGGGCCAGAAAGCGTTGCAAAAAAACATTAATACTCCTTCAGAGGTTTAAATCCTCCGAAGGAGTATTGTGATTGTTCAGAAATATTATTGCGGGAATTGAAAAATATTTATTTCCAGTATTTCAATCCATATTTAGCGAGTATTTTTTCAAAGTCGCCGGATTTTTTAATTGCTCTTATTCCCTTTGTAAGTATCTCGGCATACTCTTTTGATTTTGCAATTTTGGGAGAAAATGTAATATATATCCT
>JAOZSB010000226.1 GCA_029939895.1 Desulfobacterales bacterium | reverse complement strand
TTACAGCACGTTGGGTGCTATTCTAAAAAGTTAAACGGGACACTACTGTTATTTTATATGTTTTAAACTTTCCCGTTTTGGGATTAAACCTGTTTACGCCTCCAGCCTGTGTGCCTATCCATACTTCATCCTGATCATCCACGCACAGGCTCCAGGTTCTGTCTTCATTCAGGCTGTTTGGATTATCTGGGTCATGCAGAAATTGAGTAAACTCCTCAGAGCCTCGATCCATTTTGCAAAAGCCCATATTTGTAGCTATCCACAAGTTGCCTTTGGAATCTTCATCAATTGACCAGATTGAATTTCCGCTGATACTGTGACTGTTTGCAGGGTCGTTTATATAGTGCCTGTATTCACCAGAGTCCTTGTTGTAACGGTTCAGGCCTTTTTCTGTGCCGATCCAGATTGTTTTTCGGGAGTCTTCAAAAATTGCGTGAATATCATTGTCGCTCAAACCCCTGGGATCATTTGTTCTGGACTTAATCAACTCAAACCAGTCTTTTCTTCTGTCGTATTTGTTGACTCCGTCGCTATAGGTCGCAAACCAGAGAATCCCGGAACGATCTTCAAAAGTCCTGATAAGGGTGTTGAATGAAAGGCTTGATTTGTTGCAGGCATCGTGCCTGTAGTGTATGAAATTATCCTTTTCCCGGTTATAGAGATCAATCCCGCCGCCATGGGTGGGGATCCATAGCTGTCCCAGGCTGTCTTCAAAAATACCTACACTGTCATTATAGGAAAGGCTCTCTGGAACAAGCGGGTCATGGACGTAATGAAAAAACTGATCTGTTTTTGCATCATATCTATTAAGCCCGCCCCCAAAGGATGTAGTCCATAATTGACCCTTTGAATCAAAAAGCAGGGCCGGGATAATACCAGCAGAAATTGATCCGGGAACTTTTGGATCATGTTTATAATGCCGAAATTCTCCGCTGTCCAGGTCTTTGCTGTCTTTAAAAGAAAGGTAATCCAGGCCATCAGCCAGGCCTGCCCAGATGTTGTTATTTTTATCAACAAGAACAGAGTAGGCTAAGTCACTGCCAAGGCTGTTCTTATTTTTTGGGTTCTTCTGAAAACGTTTAAATTTCCCGGTTTCTCTGTCATAGCAGTTAATCCCGCCCCCAAGGGTTGCTATCCAGATACGTCCAAGCTTGTCTTCTTTTATATCATAAATAGAATTATGTGAAATACTGTCAGGGTTGTCCGGGTCCTGTGTATAGTGCTTGAAAGTTGCTGTTTCAGGATTATAACAATCTAAGCCACCTCCGGCAGTCCCGATCCACATGAGACCACGGCTGTCAAGCAAAAGCTTGATAATGACTCCGCTGGAAATTGTCTTTTCACTATTCGGGTTGTCTGCATCTGGAAGGTAACTGGTGAATTTATGGCCATCATACCTGCTCAGCCCGTTATTGGTCGCAATCCATATGAAGCCAACCTTGTCCTGGGCAATATCAAAAACAATGGGGTTAGACAGTCCATCTTCTACGCTTAGTCTGTCAAAATTAATATTTTTTGGGGGAAGGGCATGGGCAAAAATCGGGATAAAAAAAACAAAGAAGACAATGCAAAGCTGCTGAAACTGCTTTTTTATTTTACATGCTCTGGTCATGTGCATTTCCAATTCAGTTATTAGCTTCTTATCGAGCTGAATGAGTTGAAAGTCAATGTTAAATATGCATTTTATAGTAAAACACACTTTAAAGGCAATAGTTATTTCATATCCAGAACATTTCGAATAAGTTTTAGTAGTTTGCTGCTGTTAACAGGTTTTTGGGTAAAGGCTTTTGCCTTTTTGCGGATGTCTTCAACCGCTTTTTCACCGGAGTATCCACTTGCTACAATTACCTTTACGTCCCTGTACAAATCAAACAGCATATCAAGGGTTTTTTTGCCGCCCATTCCAGGCATTCCAAAGTCGAGCAGAACTAAATCTATTTTATTGTGCATTTTTTTATAAATTGTCAGGGCAGATTCCCCGGTGTTGGCCGAGAGCGTTGTGTAGCCTAATCGACGAAGCAGAGTCTCCATAACGCTTACAATGTCTTTTTCGTCATCAACAATCAATATAGTCTCTGTGCCCTTCATCAATTGCTCAGGTTCATTTTCCTTCGGCATTTCTTCTGTCTGGTTATCAATAACTGCCGGGAAGTATATCTTAAAAGCTGTTCCTGCACCAGGCTTGCTGTCACAATAAATGTGACCATCATGGCCCTTTATTATGCCATAGATAACCGATAGACCAAGCCCTGTGCCTTTTCCAACATCTTTAGTTGTAAAAAATGGATCAAAAATATGCTCTTTGGTTTTTTCATCCATTCCAGTGCCTGTGTCAGAAACTGTCATGATAACGCATCTGTTATCATGGAGTTCAATTGGTATTTCCGGGTGGCGGTCAATAAAAGAATCATCAACAATGCCATTCTCGGTTTTTATAGACAGGGTGCCGCCATCGGGCATTGCATCTTTGGCATTCAGGCACAAATTCAGAACCACCTGCTCAATTTGTCCTTTATCTGCATTTATTGGATGCAAATCATGGGCAAAGTCATGCCTGATATCAATCATGCGGGGCAATAACTGCTCAATCATTTTGATAATTACGGGCATCTCGGTATTTAACTGGATTGTATATAAACTGGTTTCAGTTTTTCTGCTGAACGCCATAAGTTGTTTTACAAGCTTGGCTCCCCTTTGTGATGCATTGATGATTCCGCTAATGTTTTCTTTCTCATCTGGCTTTGCATCCAGCATTAAGAGTTCTGATGTGCCGGATATTATATAAAGGATGTTGTTAAATTCATGCGCTATGCCTCCGGTGAGGATTCCAATGGTTTCCATTTTTTGTGAACGCTGAAGTTGAGCTTCCTTTGATTTTAATACTTCATCGGAAAGTTTTTGTTTTGTAATATCAACACAGAACCCTTCTGAATATCTCACACTTCCATCGAAATTTTTTACCAGGCGCGCTGAAATACCGCACCAGATAATGGAGCTATCCTTTTTTCTCATCCGGGTTTCAAACCCTCTTATTGTGCCATCATCGAGGAGCGTTTGGATCATGGAAGTGCGGGCCCCTGGGTTGACGAAACATTGAGCACCAATATCTGTAATGGATGACATAATGTCTTCGGCAGAATCATAACCCAGCATTTTAACCATTGAAGGGTTGATGCTTAAAAAACGGCCCTCAAGGGTGCTTTGGTAAATTCCTTCGACAGCATTCTCAAAAATAGAGCGAAATTTTTCCTCGGCTCCGGTTCTTTCTATCACCTGTTCTTCCAGGTTGGTAACCAGATTCTGGACTCTCAGTGCCATTCCATTGAAATTTTTTCCAAGCAAACCAACTTCGTCATTAGAATCAATATCAGTTGTCACTAAAAGATTATCTTCCTTTAATTCGTTGGTGGCGTTGGTTAGTTTTACAACATTTCGGGTAATTGTTTTGTCAAATAAAGTAGAAATCAAGGAAATTAAAACAAATCCGCACAAGATAACAATCAGTAAAACAACAATGGCAATAACGGTTATTCGGTTTATCTCTGACCGGGCATTTTCGACTTCTTTTTGAGCAAGAAGGATAAGCTCCGTTGAGATTGGAGCAATAGTTTCAATCTGTAAGTCAAATTCATTTAATTTTGAACGGATGCTTACTTCAAGGTTAACAATTTTTCTTGCTGTTGATTCATAGTTCTCAATGTGCGATATGATTTTTTTGTTGCTGGCTTCCTGGCGAAGCGTATACAGGATATTAAAAGCAGATTGAAATAAAAACCGTTTTCTTTGATGCCAGTATTGATTTTCAAAGATTTTTACATCTTTAAATAAAAGTAATAAACGAGAATCTTCGAGTTTTTCCAGGGATTCATTTAACAGCATGGAATGTTGAGATAGTTGACTCATCAGCCCTGTTTTTTTTCCTGCAAGCTCATCATATAATGCAATAATTTCACGAAAGGTATTCAAATATCGTTTTGAAGAGGAATGAAAATATTTCATATTTACTTCATTTTTGCGAAGGGCTTCGCTAACATTAGAATTTGAAATCAATTGCTGCAAATTTTTGTTTTCCTGCATAATATACAAAATGAGATCCTGGATTTGATGAGAAGATTCCTGCTCACCATTTGATTCCACGAGGGTCATGTAGTTTATGGAAAAGTCCCTTTGCAGCCTTCTTGATTCTTCTATGTGGTGGTTCATGCTCAGAACGGTTCGCTGAATTTCCGAACTGGTCAAAATTGTAGTTTCTGTTTTATATAGAACTGCTGTTAAGGCTACCAGGCCTATGAGTCCGACTATTATTATCAGTGCTTGCAAAATTCCGAAAGCAGTTGCAAATTTTGATGCAATTTTCAGTTTTTGCCAATATTTAAAAATAAAGCCAGGGCCCATTTTACTGTCACTCATCCTTAGTTATTATCGAAATTTGTTTTAGTTGAAGAATATATTATATTTGCTTTTAAAGCTTTTAATCCTGCCTCAGGGTTAGTCGCCTGCACAATATTATATCTTTGCATACTGCAATCTCCATGTTCATTGCAGGTAATGTTGCCTGTTATTCCGGGAAAATTTTTAGTTGCGTATAGAGTGTCTCGCAAAGCCTGCCGGTCAATATGTAAGGTATTATTTTCTTCCTGGATTGCAACTTGTTTGATCGCAAATAATAGTAAAGTAGTCACGTCATGGGTATTGATGTATGATATTACCCTGGGGGGGGTTCCGTAATATGTTATAAACTTGTCAGTTAATTCCTTACTTCTGTTGCTTTTCGGATCAGGAGAACTGTTTATAAAATAAAAGCCTTTACTCCTGTCGTTGGTTTTTTGAAGAAACTCTTCTGTAAGCATTGTTTCTATCAATAAAAATGCTGTATCATTTAACTTTGAAACCTTTTTTGACTGCCGGATAATTTGTTCGCCTTCTTTAGGAAAAAGCGATAAAAAAACAAGTTCAGCATCAGAATTAACCATGGCTTCTAATACGGGCATCATGTTATTTTCGTTCTGGTTGATGGTCTCCTTCAGTACAATTTCACCGCCCAGATTAACAAATTCATTTCTGAATGATTCTGAATAGCTGGCCGTGAACGTATCGCCATCATCAACGGTTGCCACTTTTTTCTTTCCAAGCTCGTTAAACACAAACTTTGCGACTCCCGTTGCTACTTCAATTGTTGAATGGGTAATACGAAAATAGCCAGGGTGCCAGTTTTCTCCCTTTTGATTATTTACAGATGTTAATGAAGGAGCAGTGTTTGTCCCGGAAAGCATGACCAGCCCGGCATCGGACACAACTTTGCTGGCTTTTATCGCTGCCTCTGAACATGTTGTCCCGATAATTGCAACTATTTGTTCGTCCGAGATAAGTTTATTGGATCCAATCAGACCACCCTCGGCGGAACATTTTTCATCTTCCTGTACCAGGGTAATCGGATGATTTAATAATTGATTATTATGTTTCTTAAATGCGATTTCTATACTTCTCAGTTGATCAACACCGGCAATTGCCGCTACTCCGCTAAAATCCTGCAATACTCCAATTTTAACAGGTTCGCCCGCAGGTATAGTGATGCATCCTATTGTGTCGGAACAAACAAACTCAGGAGCAGTTTCCCTTTGCGATTTTACAATAAAAATAACTGTAGCAAAAAATGCTATTACAGCAAAAAACAAATATTTTTTCACAAACTACCTCACAATATTTTTTTTAATATTCTAACTTTAATTATTATTTACTAAAAGTATAAACAACATTAGATTTGAAACCCTTGACCCCATCGGATGGATTTTTTAAGCAAATAATCTGGGATTTTTGAACTCCTAAATCTCCAAAAGGGTCGCACGATAGCGTCCCAGATAAACCTTTATATCCAGAAGTTGCATAAATTTTTTCCCGTAAAGCCTGACGGCCAATATGTATAGAGCCGTCTTTTTGTTTTTTAGCTGTGGATTCAACAGCATCGAGAAGAATATTTGCAGCATCATAGGCATAACCATACAGTGCGGTTTTAGGAGCCTTTTTGAATTTTTTCTTGTATTTTGCAAGGAATATTTCTTTTGACTTTTCGTTGTACTGCAAAGCAGCCTGTGAACAATACAGGCCGACTCCGTCCTCCCCGGCTGCTTTTACAAAATCTTCCCGCACCAGGGACTCCAGACCCAGAAGCACAACATTATCAAACTGCTTCATTTGTCTTAGCTGCTTTATAAATAGAATTGCTTCTGGTGGGTACAGGGAAATAAAAATGGCATCTTTGTCTGTGTTAGCAATAGCCTCAAGTATCGGCTTCATATCTTTTTCCCCTGGTGTAACCAGAGCTTCAACGGTAATCTCTCCACCCTGCTGCGTGAAGGAGTGTTTGAATGTTTCGGCACATCCCTGGCTGTAAGTTTCATTGGCATATACTGTTGCCACCTTTTTCAGGTTTATTTTTTCTTTAGCAAAATGGGCTATGCCATAGGTCATCGAGACCTGATTTGGATTGGTGCGAAAGTATCCGGGATACCAGTCGCTGGCTGGTTTATTTGCAATAGAGGTGAGGGATACACCAGAGTTGACACCGGAAATCATAACCAGCCCGGCTTCAGACATTATTTTGGAAGCTGTTGCAGCAGCGCCAGAACATGTCGTGCCGAAAACACCGACAACCTGTGGGTCAGCGGTGATTTTCAACATGGAGTTAGCGCCTCCCTCGGCAGTGCATTTTTCGTCCAGGATGGTTAATTCAACTCGATGCCCAGGGATTTGATTATTCCTGTCATCCAAAGCAATCTTAAGGCTGTTGAGTTGATCGTTGCCAAAAGCTGAAGCAGAGCCGCTCAGATCATGAATAACCCCCAGCTTGACTGGCTGACCAGGAAGAATTGTTACACAGCCAATTTTATCATTACACGCAGGGGATGGTTCATGGCTGAATTTCATTTTAATCAATGCAGCACTGATTAAAATAATAATGACAAAGATTATCATATTGCGCCTGGTCATTTTTACTCCTTTTGCCGTGCAGTGTTGAAAACCGTATGAAAAAAAAATGTGCATTGGCACTTCAATGCCTGCGCAGCCTGTGCGCATAATAAGTTGCTGTGCAGCTTCTGTGTAGAGTTTAGTATGATACAATGAAAGTCACTGGTTGGCAAATATTTTTAAAAATATTGTTAGAAGCATGTAATATGTCCTCTTTTATAGCACATGATCTGTCCGGT
>JAOZSB010000225.1 GCA_029939895.1 Desulfobacterales bacterium | reverse complement strand
ATTACAGCACGTTGGGTGCTATTCTAAAAAGTTAAACGGGACACTACTGATAAAGGAATATAAATTGAAACCGCCGGAAGATTTGCCTGATTGTACGATTTTTCTTTTGGGAAAAGCCTACCAGAAGGCCCATGGAGATTTTAAAAAAAGACTTAAACCATATGCCTTGACAAATATGCAGCACCTTGTTCTTGAAGGCTTATGGTACAAGCCGGGTATGACGGCAGCTGAAATCAGCAAGACCTTGATACTTGATAAAGCAACGCTTTCCGGGGTTTTGGACAGAATGGCCGATACAGGATGGATAGAGAAAACACCTGATCCCAATGATGGCAGAATCCAGAGGGTGTTTCCTTCGGACAAGGCACAGAAGTTAAAAGCAGAACTTATTGAAGAACGGAAAATTGCAAACGAAGAACTTTTGAGCGATTTCAACCTGGAAGAGCAAATACTTTTAAAACGATTTTTGCGGGATCTGATTTAAGCCAATTGGTCCTGATTAATAGCTGAACATTTTTTTAAAATGGTTTGCATGCGAAATGTTATACAACATGGCTGGAACACGTTTTGAAGATGATTTATTAAAGTGAACATACTTTTTGGCCACATCAAATTTTAAAAAGGAGAAAAAACATGCTTTTAAATCCGAAAACAGAAAAATTCGATCACCTTGATGCAAAGTCAAGGGAGATCATGTCAAAGACAATTGACTTTTTTGAGAGCAGGGGCAAACAACAACTCAAGCATGATTCCCACGAGAGGATCTGGTACGATGATTTTATTAACTTTTTGAAGGATAATGAAGTTTTTGCAACTTTGCTGACACCTTCAGAGTTTGCAGACGGTAATCCAGACAAAAGATGGGATACCCATAGAAACTGTGACTTCAACGAGATTACTGGGTTTTACGGCCTGTCCCACTGGTATACCTGGCAGGTTACCATTCTTGGCCTTGGGCCTTTGTGGATGGGTAATAATGAGGAGATTAAAAAGAAGACTGCAAAACTCCTTCAAGAGGGCGGAATCTTTGCATTTGGCCTTTCCGAAAGAACCCACGGTGCAGACCTTTATTCATCTGACATGATTCTGACTGACCTTGGCAATGGAAAATATGTAGCCGATGGCGGTAAGTACTACATTGGAAACGGCAACAAAGCAGCTCTGGTTTCAACATTTGCCAAGGATTCCGAGACAGGCGATTATGTCTGGTTTGCAGTAGAATCTGACCATGAAAACTATGAGCTGGTCAAAAACGTTGTCAACTGGGATGGTTATGTTGCAGAGTACGCCCTCAACAGCTACCCCATCACCGATGCAGACATCCTCACCCAGGGACGCGAAGCATGGGATTCAGCCCTTAACACCGTCAACGTTGGCAAGTTCAATCTTGGATGGGCATCCATAGGGATCTGCACCCATTCATATTATGAGGCCATTAACCATGCAGCCCAACGTAATCTTTTCGGGAAGTTTGTAACCGATTTCACCCACATCAAACAACTTTTTGTAGATGCATACACCCGCCTTGTTACAATGAGGATCTTCGCCCAGAGAGCAACAGATTATCAACGCTCTGCTTCATCAGAAGACAGGCGTTACCTCCTTTATAACCCAATGGTTAAGATGAAAGTAACCACTCAGGGCGAAGAAGTCATCAATCTGCTGTGGGACGTGATTGCAGCAAGGGGCTTTGAAAAGGATATGTATTTTGAATTAGCTGTCAAGGACATCCGCGCACTGCCAAAACTCGAAGGTACAGTCCATGTCAACATGGCCCTTATTATCAAGTTTATGCCGAATTACTTTTTTAATCCAGGTGAATTCCCGGTAATTCCAAAACGTGATGATCCTGCTGATGATGAATTCCTTTTCAACCAAGGCCCCACAAAGGGTCTGGGCAAGATTCAGTTCCATGATTACAACATCGCATACAACAGCGTTGACCTGCCCAACACAAACATCTTCAAGGAGCAAATTGAGGTACTCAAGGACTTCCTCATGAATGCGACTCCAGATGCAGAGCAGGCCAAGAATATTGACTTCCTCCTGACAATTGGTGAGCTGTTTACTCTGGTAGCCTATGGTCAGCTTATCCTGGAGAAGAGAACCATCGATAACCTTAAAGATGATCTCGTTGAGCAGATTTTTGATTTCATGATCCGTGATTTCTCCAAATTCGCACTCCAACTTTTCTCCAAGACCGACAGCACGGAAAAACAGATGGAACTTGCAATGAAAATGATCAAAAAACCAGTCGTAGACCATGATCGCTTTAACAGAATGTGTGAAGAAGCTTACGCTCTCAGGGACACATATGCGATGAGCGACAAAGATATCTAATCAATATCTAAACGTGAAATAACGGCCATTATTTTTAAGGCCACATAAAATTGTAGGGGCATGATGGTTATGCCCCTACAGCTATTTTAAATATCAAGAGTTAGTTGTTCACAGGTTCAACATGATTCAAGGAAAAAAAGACAGGCAGTATCACAGCCGTTGAATCAAATAAATATAAACTGGCAGGGAGCTTTGTTCTTTTATTTCAGAAAAAAGCGGTAGGAGTTCAAGTTTTTTCGGGCTGTCCTTTATGGGGGACAGGTAGATCGCACCCTTGCCGTTTGAGGGGGCTGGCGCATCCCTGAGCAGTTGCGTTAGGGACTGATAATGCATTTCCGGCAGTCCTTCCCCAATTATAAAATTGCCGGTGACTTCGATATTTTCAAAGCTGGCATTGATGTCAAGCATCCTGTTGAAAGCATCCTTAACCTTTTGCGTGTTCAGGGGCTTGCCAATAAGGCCCAGGGTTGGCTCATCCAGGGACTCAAATCCAATGTTAATGTAAGTATAATAGGGAAGCTGGTTAAGGTTCTCAAATAGCTTGTTTTCAGGTTTGAGCAGGGAATGGACGCTTCCAAACAGGTACAGTGCCGGCACTTGTGCACCCTGTCGGCCAAATCCAAATTCTTTGTAAGCTTCAGATGCAGCCGCAGAGATCAATTCCTCGCCAGCCTCAAGTGCGTCGTGATTCCCCAGGAACAATGCATTATAGTTTTCAAGGTTTTTGGAGTAAAATTGTTTAAGCTGCTTAATCTGATCAAAAATATCGGTTTGAGTGCGGGTCATAAACGGCTTTGCTGATTTTACGCAGCAAAATTTGCATTTATAAAGACATCCATCGGAAATATTGAGCGGTATTACCTCATAATCAACATGACGTGTATCTGGCGGAAGCACTGATACTCGTTCACCAATGATTTCATTGAGCCTTCCGGCACGTTCAAGCAGCACACCGTCATCGTTTTTTAAAATTTTGCTTATTAAGTTTCTGGCCTTGGAATGGAACTTGTTTTTTGGTGCCATATATAGATTTGCATATAGCTGTGACCATGCAGCAAATCCGCTCATGATGCCTGGGTTGGCGGTATAGTTGATTTCCCAGATTGAGTTGCCATGATATGGAAGGCAGGGTAGGTAGTATTCTCCAAGCCATGCATTTATGCCCTTTTCAGTGCTGTCATCTCCCACGGTGTAGTAAACCCAGTCATTGCCGTCGGTGCGCTTTAGCTGCTCAGCCGGGTGGGGCCAGTTTGGAGTCAGGCCCCGGATGAACTTTATCTCTCCGTTCAGGTTGAACAAAAATTCGTGCTCAGGTGTTTTTATCTCAGAATATTTCCCATATCGCATGGGGAAGCTGGCCTTTCTGATTTTATGCGGGCCCTGCTTTTCAACTATGACTACAAGATTTGTCGGGTGACCAAATTGCATAATATTTCCCAGAGATTTAAAATTAGCAGTAAATTTTTGGCGACCACCGCAGGGGCATTGCCCTGCGGTGGTCGCCATTAAGGGTTTATATGTTTGATAACTTGAGAAGCAAACAAAGGGTATGGTTATGTAATAAGCAAAATGTTTTTAGTAATTATTTTATCTCCATTTCCCGGTAGTCGATACCCAATTTTTCAGCGGTTTTTTTCAGGTCCTGTTCAAGTGTTTTGCCTTTGCTGGTTTTTGTTTTCTTATCAGCAACAACAAAAATCAGTGCCTGGTTTGGGTTCAGGTATTTTTTCGCAAGTTGGTCCATCTCGGACTTTGTAACGTTTATAAATGAGTTTTGTATTGAGTCGAGTGTGTCAAGTGGCTCGCCCCGCATCTGGTAGCGGGCATAGGCCTCGACAAGTGCCTGTGGTGTGTCAACGTTGAATACAAAGCTGTTGAGAGTATCAAGGCGTTTTTGTTCCAGGTCTTTTTTGTTTACCCCGTTTGTGACCAGAGAATCCATAATTTTAGCGGTTTCAAGTATGGCAGAGGCAGTTTTATCAGCTTTGCAGCCAATGTAGCCGGAGAGGAACCCTGCGTTCCACTTGTATCCCTGGTAAAAATAGGCTGAGTAAACAAGCCCAAGATCCTCGCGCAGCCTTTGGTTAACCAAAGAGTTGGCACCACCAAAGACCTGTGACAAAAGGGAAATTTTCCAAAAATCAGGGTGCGTCCTTTTAACGGTTCCCATCCTGACAACAACCAGTGACTGTACCTGGCCCGGCTTGTCGATCAGCACCAGGGCGGGCTTTAGCGGAGGCGGGTTGTCGAGGTTCCGTTCATGGTCGCTTTTCTTCTGAAAATCATCAAAAAATTCCTCCAGATCAACCTTGAGCTGGTTGCCGGAAATATCACCGGAAACAGCAACTGTCATGCGTGAGGCAGTAAAATATTTCTTTATAAATCCAGCCAGGTCCTTGGCATTGATTGCAGGTATGGTTTCAAGTCCCTTGAGGGGGTTTTTGCCGTAAGGGTGACCCTTGAACTGTTCAATTTCTGCCTCTCTGCTGGCGATTTTTGATGCGCTTCCATTCTGGCGGAGAAGTGCAGTGATGATTTGCTTTTTCACATTTTTGACCACAGCCTCATCAAAACCAGGTGTGAGAAGTAATTCTTTTAATATTGTCAATCCCTTTTCCCACTCATCCCGCAATACAGAAATACCAAAGGTTGTCTCTTCTTCACCAATGGCAACGCTCATGTGGATTGCGTTTTCATCGAGCAGGAGTGCAAATTCCGACGGGGCAAGCCGCTGTGTGCCGCCCTGAAGTATGGAACCGTTAAACACCGAGGCGAGTCCCTGGAGTTCATCGGCAATATCAACTGTCCCGGCTTTGACCATGACAGTGAAATTTATAAAGGGAAGCTCATTGTTTTCCAGAAAAAATACCGGCACGTTGTTGGCAGTAAACATTTCAGCTTTTTCATAATCTATTTTTTCTGGTGTCCGCTTAAAGGACAGGGGGTGCTTCCAGCCCTCTGGGGTAGGGTATGAGGAGATATTTTCAAGCTTTTTTTCTGGTGGATTAAACTGTCCAGATGCAGATTTTACACTGCGTGATTCATTGTAGGCTGTGGGCGGCTTGTCGGGTTTTCCGCCTGGAATGACGTATACAGAAGTCATGTTGTCGAGGGTGATATGCTTTTTCACTGTATCCATAATTTCTTGTGGAGTTACTTTTTCAAGGTTTTCAAGATAAGTGATAAGATAGTCAGAACCCTTCATGACCTCGGTTGTGGCTATGGCCGAAGCAAGGCCCGCGTTGTTCCTTAGTCCTTCCAGGTGGGAGCGTCTTGCCAGTTTTTTTATTTTTTCAAGCTCACGTTCAGTAACAGGTTCAGTTTTCAGCTTTCCAATTTCTGTCAAAAGAAGATCTTCCAAATCCTTACATGCCTTTGAATAGGCTTCCCGCGTTGGAGGTGCTCCATTATCTGTTTTCGGTTCTACTGGCGAGCCGCCTAAAAACATGGAGCCTGCGTATCTTTTGTCTGGATTATGCGCCCATGCCGCAGCAGCAAGTCCCTTTGCCATGATGTTCTGGTTCAGTCTTGAGCTGATGCCGGTACTTAAAAGCATGGTCACTACATCAAGTGCATAAAAGTCTCTGGTTCCCATTTGCGGGGTGTGAAAACTCATCATAATAATTGGAGTTCTTGCTCCCTTGAGGAATCTTACGCTTCTTCTGGTGCCAAATTGAGTTGGCTCCTGTGTCACACGTTCAGGGGCACGTGGGCCTGCCGGGTATCTGGAGAAGTACTTTTTTGCAAGTTGTTTTGCTTTGTCCAGGGTAATATCTCCAGAAAGCACAAGTACTGCATTGGATGGATTGTAGTACTTCTTGTGGAAGTCAATTGCATCCTGCATTGAATAGCGTTCCATGTCTGATTTCCAGCCTATGACAGGATTTCTGTATGGATGAGCATTGTATGCAGTAGCATTCAGATCCAGCCAGATTGCTCCCTGTGGGCTGTTGACGTAGCGATATGCAAACTCCCTTTGCACTACTTCTTTTTCAACGTAAAATTCCCTCCATGCAGGCTCAAATATTTGCTCGCTGACCATGGAAAACCACCCTTCAATCATATCCGATGGAACCTTTGCAGTATACTGGGTTTCATCGTTGCTGGTGAATGCGTTTATACCGTCAACACCATTTTTTGAAAGGTTTATGGAAAAGGCATTGGGGACGTAAATTTTCCTGGCCTGGGCCATTAGTATGGCCATTTCCTTTGTTTTTTTCTCTATCAGTTTTTTGTCTGGATTTCGACTGTCATTTTCACGTCTTATGACCATATATGCATCATCAATTTTACTTTGAAGCCTGTAATCGCTTTTAAGGTCTGTTGTGCCGAAGTTTTTAGTTCCCTTGAACATCATGTGTTCAAGAAGGTGTGCAATACCGGTTTTGCCGCTGTCTTCAAGGGCAGAGCCTGCTCTTATGGAAAGCTTGCACGCAATTTGAGGTGTTGTATGACGTTCTACAATCAGGAAAACCATGCCATTATCAAGTGTAAACTTTTTCAGGTTCAATGACGGCTTATCAGTAACAGCAAGGGCAGCGTTAAGCGCAGTTAACATGGTTACTATCATGACAAGTGTAAAAGCTATTGCCGTTTTTCTCATTTATGTTTCCTCCGTTATGTGGTCGAAATCTTTTTTTAAAAAAAATACAGTAAAGCAAAAGTAAAAATTTGAATAAAGTTCAAGTACAATTCTTTTAATTTTGCTTGCCATCACAAAAGGCAAAATGTCTCTTGTGCATAAGGCCAGATTGACTTTGCAGTATTATTTATAAACAATATTTAAAGCAGCCAGCCTGATCTGTTTAAATTACCATACTTTTTAAACTAAACTGCAAAGGCGAGTATCACAAGTTATTTTTAAAAAAAACAATAAAAAATGAGAATGCT
>JAOZSB010000224.1 GCA_029939895.1 Desulfobacterales bacterium | reverse complement strand
TTGTAAGATTGTCGCTCGGTGTGCCTGAATCAAAACTCCTTTATAATTCCAGGCTAAAATATATATTTTTGCAGTACTGCAAAATACCGTCTTGCCAACATAACTCAAATATGAGATTATTTCTTTATTGATTCAGGCAATATCAACCACATTAAGCAACGAACTGGAAATCTTTAAGTGAAAGCAGATGCGGTTATCAAAATAAAGGCGCATGCACAGTGCCCTGGCGGAAAAGTAGTAGATAACCACGCTTTCAGCAAACTGGGCCTGAAATTCAAAGGCGGTGTTGAAGCCACACCCCCTGCCATAGAGCAGCGAATAGGCGTGAAGACAAGATATGCCGCAGACCACGGCGTTTTAGCAGGCGCATATTCCTTTGAAAAGCTTTTAGAATCACAGGATTTTGACCCCGGACGCATCAAGGTAGTTATTGTGGCCACCAACGGCGGTGATGCAATTGACGACCCCGGCCCATTTTCACGACATATTTCCAAACTAATCAATCAACATTGCCCGGATGCAATGGTTTTTGATTTATATGCTGGATGCCCCGGCTTCAATGTTTCCGCAGAAATTCTTTTTGCCATGTCTTTGTCAGGGCGGCTCAACAAAGGAGATATGTCTGTTATCGTGGGTTATGAGAACCTGCTGAGATCCGATATTTTTAAAAACAGCGGCACTGCAATGCTCATTTTCGGGGATGACGCACTTTCCACACTTCTTGAAACATACTCAAATATCAAACCTGAAGGACAAATTTCTACTGCATTTGCCAGACCCGCTAATCCAGATGATAATCCAGATGATAAACCAGAGGACAAATCAGAGGACAAATCAGACAGCGACTACCTCACAGCCATATCCAGAACAATAATTGATTTATGCGACGGCTCAATGCCCGATGGAATCATTGTTGACAATCAACTCGGAGACATCGCAATCAGGCTGCCTGCCGTGGGAGCAAGGCTACAGGCAAAGGCTGCGGACCTGCTCTACCCGGAAGAAGCAAAGGCTGGTGTTTTTAAAAAATTTAATAAAGCCATTGAATTCTTCGATCAGAATCTGAAATCCTTTGCCTTTGACATCATGTCACCCAGTGATTCTGGCGGGCCAGGCGATAATTCGGGCAGTAATTCAGGTAGTAAATCAGAAAGCCCATTGGAAGCAGTTGCCAAATCTTATATTGAATCCGGCAAGTGCTCCAGGATTGTGACGGTTTTCCTTGATAGGGACAAAAGCTCAGAGGTCACCCTGTACACTGGCAAGGGCTTCAGGGCCATAAAGCCGGAATCAGGAATCATTGACTCCAGAAGCGTCACCCACGGGTGTTTTGGGGAGTACATAGAATTTTTTCAGGATAACAATGATATAGGCGCAACAATGAACGGCAAGGGAGTTTTTCTTTATGCTGCAAGAAGTGCGGAAGTAAATATTAAAAAACTTCTTTCAAGAAACAGCCTCAACATCACTGATATAGACCTTCTTATTGAACATCAGGCAAACTTTGCGCTGATACGAAAGACCATAGAACTGCTTGTTGCCGGGACAGGCGAAAATTCTGAAAATTTCATATCCCGCAGGATGCCTGTAAACATCCACTACCGGGGCAACTGCTCCGTCCCGGTGATGCAGCGGCTCCACCACGACCTGATGGCGGGAACCCTTCTTAAGGATGACATACAGGGGATAACCGTTAACGGAAACACAGAAGAACTAAAAAACGCCAAAACCATTCTCTTTGACTCCGTTGGTGCGGGCATGTCCAGGAGTTCTTTTCTTTATAAGGAATAAAAAAAACCGCAGCTACCAGTTTATTTGAAAATAACTGCCAACTGCGGTTTTTTTATAGCTTGTTATGAGGCATTACTTTTTTTGAAAAAAAAGCTTTACTCTACTCCTTTTGCTCTTCTTCCTTTTTCATAAGCCCATCCCTTTGTGCGATAAAGCCATCATAGTCCCATTTGGAAAGAACGAAAACCCAGGGATTGAGTTTTTCGTCTAACTCAGCAGCTACCTTTGCATAGTCTTCTACTTCTGACTCTGATGCTTTAGCTTCTGCTTCTTTGTCCTTATCTGCTTTGTCTTTATCTGCTTTTACTTCTGCCTCTGCCTTATCGGTTTCAACTGGCTTAGCTTCGGCTATGGCTGGTTTATCTTCTACTGCTGTTTTTTCATCGGCACTGGGTTGTGCTTCTTTTTTATATCCCACTTTTATTTTGCAGTAATAGGAATCACCTTCAGCATTCGCTTTACTGCCAAGGGATACCATGTATTGAGTACCGTTGTTGTGAGCAAAAAGCATTTCCTTTGCGTTTTCAAAAGCTTTTTCATCAAAGCTCTCTGCCTTGCCAGCCACGTCATTGACTGTCAGGGATGAGAGTGCCTTGAAAACTTTTTTTACATTTTCCGGGTCAAGCTGCTCCTTATCATTCCTGTCCGCAAGCACAGGATCAGCACCTGGTTTTCCACGGTTCAGGGAGTAGACAACCGACTCACCAGCCTTGACGGACACGGTTTTAATATCAATCGGGTCAACATCAAGAAGCTTTGTATCAAGCCAGTCCTCGGGCTTTTTATCGGTGTAGGTAAAGGATTTATCGACAATGTAGACTGAAACATCGCCAGGTTTCATAAGATAACCGCCACCATATCCCGCACCAGTGTCACGCTCTTTGCCTGCAACAAAATCAGCAACAACCCTTTTATCTGCGCCCTTGAGGGTTATGCGTATGCCCATTTCTTCCTTTGATGCATTTTCTTCGCCAGGCAGTTTAAGGGTCTGGCGGGCAAGTATTTCACCATCAGCAGTGAACACCCTGCCGATTTTAATGTCCTTAACTTTCCTTACCAGGTCTGTGATCTCATTAAAGTCTGCGGGGTAGCTGCTTTTTTCCAGAACCCTCCATACTTTTTTTCCCTTTTCAAGGTTCACAGTACCTTCACTGCTTTTGATGGTAATTGCCGTTACATCGTTGACCGGAAGGTCCTTGAAGAGTGCGCCTCCCATTGTTGATTTTTGGGAAACATCTTCATTTGAGATGTAATATACGGACAGTGCAAGTACACTCACTGCCGCAACAAGGATAAAAAAGGTTTTCGGTTTCATTGTTTCATCCTTCTATTTCTTGCTTTTATTCTGTCTGTAAAGCCCGTAAATGACTCCTGTGAAAGCAACCAGCATCGGGATCAGGAGAATGTTAATAAACTTGAGTACCCTTCCAAGGGCTTCAATATCAGCCCGGAGCTTCTTCCTCACTTCCTTTAGTTCTTTGTTGATCTGCTTATTCTGAGCCTCGAATTTTTTGATTTCCTTTTCCTGATCCGGGCTTAGTATCAACTTTTGTGATGCGTCTTTTTTATTTTCCAGTGCTTCAAGCCTGCTTTTGGCGGCCTCATACTCTGCTACCAGCTTTTGTTCCGTGGCGAGCCATTTTGCCTGGGCACTTTTTTCCAGCTCACGCACCTTCACAAAGGGACGCTCAAACTTGCCCCGTGACCTGATATTGATAAGCTCATCAGAACCGGTCATCATTTCGCAGGCGTTCTGGAAAAAATGAAGGTTGTCGTTAAAAAAGTTAGCAATTGTCATGCCCAGAAAATTCTGGGTACTCATGTAATAACCATCATAAAGAAAGTCTGCATCAGCAACCACGAGGATTGATGTTTTTTCCTTTGACTTTGCAATATGATCTTCCACTGCTTTTTTCTCGTTATTATCTGCTGGTGCATCTGGTTTTTTTCCCTCTGGAGGCCCATCTGGAAATGCCGTGTCAAAGGTTCCCGTCACCAGGACTGCAAACCCGTAATCTTCGGGTGTGGGTGCAAATTTCTGCCTGATCTTATCAACACCTCCCCTGGCATCTGATGTCGGGGTGGTGGCAGAATTTTTACTTGATGTAAGCAGGGTTTCAACCTGGCATGTTGCGCCTTCTTTCTTTTTAATAGACCCGACAACCGGGAGTATCATAGATTCGAGCTTTGCCGTGATGAGGTTTTCACTGTTTAATGCGTCACTTTTCAGTGACAGCCACAGGGGATTATCCTCTGGCTGGTTGTCCTGCCCTCTCAGCTTTGTGGAATAATCATAGTCAACTACTGCCTGATCCGAGTCGATCTCTATACCCCATGCACCCAGAAGTTTTTTTGGTACTGACGATTTTATCGGGCTTCTGGAGATGTCCATGACAGAAAGGGGATCTGCAAAAACCATCACATTGCCGCCCTTGAGCACAAACTGATCTGTCTGGTACATAAGATCAGCACTGAGTCCCTTTGCGTGGAAAAGTATCAGCAGGTCGGTATCATCGGCTACTGCACCGGACTTCATGTCAATCTGGTCAATCTCATAGGTTTTTTTAAGCTCCTTGAGGAACATCCACTCCGGCGCACCCTGGGGCTGGCCCGGGGCAGGGTAAGGCTTGCCAAAAATTTCAAGGGCACTAATTATGCCGATTTTCAATTTTCTGGCCTTTTGAACCCTGGAGATTATCCGTGTGATGTCATATTCAAGGTTCTGTTCTTTTCTTGGATCGAGGAACTTGATCGCCTCTTCCTGGTCTGCGGCTACGGCTACAAGACCAAGATAAAGCTTGTCTCCCGTTGCCAGTTCAACGCCTTCCAGGCCGTATTTATCTGCCCACTCTTCTTCATCGGAGTCAGCTTTTGGATCGTATTGCTCAATCTGGATTTTTGATCCGCTGAAGTGCTCGTATTCCGAAAGAAAGTCAAGCACCCGTCCTGCGTATGTTTTAAATGCAGGCGAAAGATCTTCACTTGACCGGGAATAGAAAAACTTAATGGTCACATCCTGCTTTAGATTGGAAAGTATTTTTTTGCTACCCTCCGACAGCGAGTAGAGGTTATCCTCGGTCAAGTCCAATCGCAGACTCACGTGGGAAAACACTACATTTACGAGGATCAGGATGACAAAAACCATCACCAGTCCTCCTGCTGAATAGACTGAGCTTTTAAAAAATCTGTTATTGTTTGACTTGTTATTGTTTGATTTGTCGTCTGGCATATTTTTAATCCTCCGTCAGGAAGCTTTACGTGCTTGAAGAATAACACCGTTGGCACACAGCATGAAAAAAATCACGGAACCATAATACAGGATGTCCCGCATATCCAGAACTCCGCGGCCCAGGGCGTGATAATGTGATAAAAAACTCATTTCCGATACAATGTCCAGAAACCAGATTGGAGCCCATCCGCTGATCATGCCTGTTACCGGAGCAAAGCCTGCAAGTATGAAAAACAGGCAGATGATAACCGATAAGATAAAGCTGATTACCTGGCTCCTGGTGATGGAGGATGTCATAAGCCCCACGCTCAGAAATGCACCAGCAAGCAGGAAGCTCCCCACATAACCGCTTATTATTACGCCCATGTCAGGATCACCAAGATACAGGGTCGTAAGAACAACAGGAAACGAAAGTGCAAGGGCTATTCCAATAAAAATCCAGGCGGCAAGAAACTTGCCCACAATAGCCTCGGTCACAAGAACCGGAAAGGTCAACATCAGCTCAATGGTTCCGTGCCTTCGCTCCTCGGCCCATAAATGCATTGCCACGGCTGGAATCAAAAAGAGGTAAAGCCAGGGGTGCCATTCAAAAAATGACCGGAGATCAGCCTGCCCGGCAGTATAGAAATTGCTGATAAAAAATGTAAAATAACCCATAAGCATGAGAAAAATAACAATAAAAACATAGGCAACCGCCGAACCGAAATATCCGGCAAGCTCCTTTTTTACAATAGCACTTATAACATTTAAATTCTTTTTAATATCCATGTTTTATGTCCCCGGGTCAGCCGATTGTCAGCTGGTTATGTTTCTAAAAACCTCATCAAGCCTGCCCTGTTCTACAAATATTGACTTGACTCTAAGTCCCTTGTCCTCGGTGAACTTGACCACACCGTCGGCTATGGGGCTTTCCGGCGTTTTTGGATACACCAGGATGCTGATGCCGTTTTCCTTGCCGGTTATTTCTGTTTTTTTCACGCCTTCTACGCCCGAAAGCCCGTCGGCAGCCGATGCATCATCAATGGCAAGTGTAATCGAAACAGCACCGTGGAGACTCGACATCGCCCGTAACTCGTTTGGCGTTTTATCGGCAACCACTCTGCCCTTTGCAATCACGATGGCCCTCGTGCAAAGTGCGTCCACCTCATCAAGTATATGGGTAGAAAGAATAATCACCTTATCAGCACTCATGCTCTTTATCATCTCGCGAACCTCAAACTTCTGGTTCGGGTCAAGCCCGTCTGTTGGCTCATCCATGATAAGGTATTCAGGATCGTGGAGTATACTCTGAGCAAAACACACCCGCTGTCTGTAACCCTTTGAAAGGGTTCCGACTATCTGGTGGCGCACATCTTTAAGGAAGCATTTTTCAAGGGCCTCCTCAATCCTGGATTTTCTTTGTGCACCCTTGAACCCGCGAATACTCGCGCAGTATTCAAGGTACGACGTAACGGTCATTTCCGGGTAAACCGGTGCATTCTCCGGCAGGTAGCCCATCTTTGTTCTGGCCGCAATGGAGTCGCTAAAAATATCCGCCCCGCCAATAATTGCGGTACCGCTGGTGGGCGGTATAAATCCGGTTATCATACGCATGGTTGTAGACTTTCCTGCCCCGTTAGGCCCTAAAAAGCCAAGGATTTCACCCTTATTAACGGTAAAGGAAATCCCATCAACAGCCATGGTTCCACCGAATTTCTTGGTAAGATTTTTTACTTCAATCATGTCGCTATACATCCCCCCAAGGATTAAAAGAAAAAAATAAAAAAAACGTTAAAATTATGTAAAAGTATCCTTAATCTGCTTTATGGTTACTGCTCATATTAAAACAATAATAAAGCAATGACCACTAAGCAAAGTCCATAAACCCTGATTTATTATATTCAGGTTGCATTGATTTCATATAAGGTAAACTATAAAAATTTGCAACAGGGAATTTTTTTTATATAAATCTGCGTTACCAGGGCATCCACAGAAGACAAACCATATTCTCCTGTCATGACTTTCTGGCTTAATAATATTGATTCATCCTATTACCATATCCCCAAACCCTGCAATAGATATAGTTTTCATAGCAAAACCTATAAATTTTAAAAAGGAAAAAGAATGATTTATTAAAAAAAAATTTCTATATTGAGCTATACCTTTAATAAAAATAAGTCAACCCCCTGAACACATTAGTTCAAGTTTTTTTTACAAAAAATGTCAGTAGTGTCCCGTTTAACTTTTTAGAATAGCACCCAACGTGCTGTAA
>JAOZSB010000223.1 GCA_029939895.1 Desulfobacterales bacterium | reverse complement strand
CGGCAAGGATGTGTGGCTCTGAAATATCCGATGTAAAATTGATTTTTCATCGGATACACTGACAGTTTACATGACATTGGGAACCGCACCATCTTTTGTCATGCCACTCACGTAGGTATATTACTAAAATCACTAAAATATTACTGGAGAAAAAATGTCAGAAGAATGGGTAAGGCAAATGCAAAATCAAGTGAATACACTTGAGGGGCTTGAAGAGTACATCAATGTATCTGACGATGAAAAGCGAGCCATAGAAAAATTGAAAACTAAATGGGGTGTGTCTCCTTATTTTGCATCATTGATGGACAAAGACGATCCAGGCTGTCCAATTCGTAAACAGGTGATTCCATCAATGCAGGAACAGGTTAATGAATTTGGGATGGATAATTATCTGGTTTGGAAAGAAAACAGGGCAACCGAGGAAGTCCGGCCAGACAGTATTGCCCGTCAATATCATGATCGTATTGCTTTTACTGTTGTCCAAACCTGTGGGATTTATTGTCGGCATTGCTTTCGTAAGGAATTAGTTGTAGATCAGGATTTAAAACTGCGTATGGATATTGATGAAGGGTTGTCCTGGATTGCCGAACACACTGAAATTCGTGATGTACTTATAACAGGAGGCGATCCATTACTTTTGTCGGACGAAAAATTGGAACACCTGATTACAACACTTCGTGAAATACCGCATGTGGAAATGATTCGCATAGGTTCTCGCCTGCCTATTGTGTTGCCACACCGCATCACTGACGGCTTAAAGAAGGCTATCGGTGGTTTTCACAAAGTACCTGTCTGGATAAACACGCAGTGTAATTATCCAAAAGAGATTACCGATAGAACAGAAAGAGCAGTTTATGAACTGATGAGCTGCGGCATTAATGTTGGAAACCAGGCAGTGTTATTAAAGGGAATTAATGATGATGTAGATACGTTTAGAGAACTACATCAGAAATTACTGCGTACTCGCATCCGGCCATACTATGTTTTTTATTGTGAACCTGCTCCAGGCATTGATCATTTTCGCACCCCAGTGGAAAAAGGAGCTGAATTGATCCGTGACGCATTGCGTGGTCATACGACTGGTCTTGCACAACCAATGTATGTATTAGCAACCAATATTGGCAAGATCCCATTGATGCCGGACTATTATATTGTCGATAAAAATGAGAATGAATATGTGTTGCGAAACCACAAAGGAGAGACCACCAAAATCCCCAATATCCCTGAATAAATGTCGTCACAGATTACTAAAATGGCATAGCAGGGCAAAGCACCCCTTTTGGCCGCCAGTACTTTGTGGGTTATCAAAGGGTAAGATTACACCCATGAAGCTGGAAAATCAGATTACTTCCTTAATGCTTCCCGTTCCTCCTCATGATCTGCGAATTCAATGGCAATTTCCCGGAAGGTTTCATGTATTTCGATAAAAACATCTGTCATATCTGGATCAAAATGGCTGCCACGACCTTCCTGGATAATTTTTACTGCCTTTAAAGGGTGCTTTATACACACGTTTGCTGATAAGCGCATCATACACATCAGCAACAGCCATGAGTCTGCCGAAAATTGAAATATCTTCACCTGCCAGCCAGCTCGACAACCAGTTTCAGAGAGCGCACCTGCACGGCAAGCTCGTCAACCTCGTTACAGAAATAGCTGAAGGGCATGTCATCGAAGATGCTCAACTAAAGGCTATCACCAGTGGCGAACTGACGACCGCTGAGCACAAACACAAATCACCATTTAATTTTAATCCATTTTGCACCTGCTGGTTTGGCACCAACCATATGCCCCATACGCGCGATTTTTCTGATGCTCTCTTTCGACGTGCTATCATTATAACTTTCAACCGGGTTTTTTCTGAGCAAGAACAAGATCGAAAACTGAAGGATAAACTCAAAGAAGAATTGCCTGGGGTTCTGAATATTGCACTTTCAGCTTTAGGAGATTTATTTATACGAGGCAAGTTTACTGAACCAGATTCGTGCATTGATGCAAAAGCAGCCTGGAGGTGTGAAGTTGATCAGGCGGCGCAATTTGCAGAAGAATGCTGTAGATTTAAACCTGATTCTTTTGTTACTTCAAAAGAAATATATGATGCATATAAGACATGGGCCTATAGCGCTGGCATACAGCGTACGCTTAACCAGAAAAACTTCAGTTCCAGAATGACCAAGCTGGGAGCTAACTTGGGCAAGGGTGGTGGTGGGGTACGCTGTTTGTTTGGCGTTTCTTTAGTAACACGAGTGGCGTGAGTGGCACGTGTTTCGGGATTATTTATAGTGATTTTCTTTCTTTTTAATAAAGGAAAGAATTAGTAGTAAAAAATGTAGGGTTACGCGCCACTCACGCCACTCACACCGTGGACGTAAAGTGTCGTTGACAAGTGTAAATAGTTTATTGGTTTGGGATAACTTTATTGGAGGTACAATAATGGGCGGATATGGTTCAGGAAGAAACGGTTATAAAGTTTTAACTTCTCGTAAGATGAGTTTAGACATTCGTACTTTAAAGCGTAAAGGATATTTAAACCCAGGGATGCATTTTTCGTGGTACTGGAAAATGAATAACGGTCAGGAAGCTGGGAGTATAAATATCTGCACCGGAAATGACGGATTAAGCTTAAACTATAAGCTTAGAAATAATGAGGGGGGATGGCAAACAATTGAAACTTTAGTTGAACTTGATTGGACCTCTTGCCACTTCGGAAGCAGGCGACCATGGTTTCTCTGCCCTCGATGCAGCAAACGTGTTGCAATATTATATGGTGGCAAATATTTCAATTGTAGAAACTGCCATTGCCTTGCCTACCCCAGTGAAAATGAGTCGCAAACAGATAGGCTTTACCGCAAAGTTTGGAAACTCAGGGAACAATTAAACGCCCCTATAAACATGACCCGCCCGATTCTTTTTAAGCCAAAAGGAATGCACTGGAGTACTTTTATACGTTTGACCGACAAAGCACACCAGTTAGAAAGCCAGATATACTCTGAAATTGGTTGTCAGTTTAGGATTAAATGATTGCTCAAGGCCGTCGAAAAACAAGCCGGGTTCCTCGGTCGTTACGCATACAGCCCAGCAGCATGGATAATGAAAACATTATCCTATGCTCCCCAAACGAGGCCGTCTTCTTCCATGAACTTGCTCATGCTGCCCATCGACGAACAAACATGAAGCTCACAGGCGGACAACACTGGGATCAGGAGGTTGTGGCAGAGCTGACAGCAGCAGTGCTGTGCAGGGCAATCGGCAAGGAACCTGAAAATCTTGGCGCAAGCTATCGGTACATTGCAAATTACGCCAAGGAAGCCGACCGCTCACCCCTTGGGGCATGCATAGCCGTGGTCAAGGAGGTTGAGCAGGTCTTGAACTTGATAACCTTAGCTTGTTATGAAATTGAACGGGCAAAGGCCGCTTGAGTTGCTCTCCACATCAACTTTGGAGCCAGGATAGGAAATTTTCCTGGCTCCTTAAATTACTAAATTTCGATGCTACTAATGATCATCCGGTTATTTATTTTCAACATGTAGCTTTTCTAAAAACCTGCTGAGCCTGGCTATACCAGCTTCATCTCGAAAGTCAGGATCGCTTTTATCAACTCGGAGAATACTGCTGATATAGTACAATCAGGAAAACAGAAGAGACATCATAATTCGCTTTGTTAATTATTACGCAAGATGAATTGCAATTGTCTATAATATTAAAAATCACTTCATAAACCTTTTTTATTTTGAATTCAAAGCATGAAAAATCATTGAGCATAATAATTAAATGAAGTAAGATGCTCAAAATCAGGATTTTATCCGTCATAATTGTAGCTGACTTGCCTGGTTTTTTAATAACTGCATAACAATCTTTATAAAACCTGACCTGGCAACCGATTATAGTTTTAGTGTAACAATCATTGTTTATCTTTGGATTGAGCACATGAAAAGGATTTTTAGTTATGAAGCTAAGAACAAAGGTCGCGATATTATTAACAGGATTTTTGTTGTTTTATGGTACTGTGGATTTTGTGATTCACCGCCTGATAATATTTCCGAGTTTTTTATATCTTGAACATAAACAAGCTATAAAGAACTCTAAGCGAGTCGAAGAAGCCATAAATAGAGAAATATATCATTTGGATTCTGTAACACATGACTGGGCAGCCTGGGATGATACATATAATCTTTTTCCTTCAAAAAACTACACTCCCACAAAAGACTTTATTAATGGTTACATTGAGGCCAACCTTATTGCAGCATCATTTACAGACCCGGGCATCAATCTTATCAATATCTATGATAAGGACAGAAATCTTCTTTGGGGCAAAGTATATGATCTGGAAACTGAAGAAGAAATAAAGTTAGATGACTTCTCAAAGGACAAACTCCCAAAAAAACACCCCCTTCTTTCCTATGGCACAAAGAAATCCCTTGCAGAAATGACCGTTGCCGGTATTTACATGACATCAAAGGGACCAATGATTATTAGCTCCCGGCCGATACTCAAAAGCGACAATGCCGGGCCGATTCAGGGATACTTTATGATTGGGCGATTGTTAACTCCTTCAATGATTAAAGCTCTTGCCGATCAAACCCAGGTCGATTTTAAAATTATTCCTGTTATTAAAGACTCAATGCCTGTTCATTTAAGAGAAATTCCAGATCAACTTACCGACAAATCGCCTCACCTGATCCAATCCACAAAAGGCAATCGCCAGCTACAAGTATTTACAGCATTCCAGGATATTAAAGGAAAAAATATCCTTTTAATTGAGACAAGCATCAAGCGCGAAATTACAGCCGAGGGGAATACTACCTTGCACTACGTATTGATGTCCACCATTGTCATTGGTATAGGCTCCGTCATTATTTTGCTGCTGTTGCTAAACCAGTCCATTCTCAAGCCAGTCACAACCTTGACCCGCCATGTTGTTGAAGTCAGAAACACAGGTGATTTTTCAAAACAATTAAACAGTAAGGGCAAAGATGAAATCGGTATCCTATCAAATGAATTCGATAACGTGATTATGCAGCTTGGAAATAGAAACCTGGAACTGGAAACACTAAATACTACATTACAGAAAGATATAAAAAGACGAAAGCAGGCAGAGCAGATGCTGCTTGAAAGAGAAGAGCGGCTCCGAGCAATTTTTCAAGCTGCTGATCAAGTGTCGTTTATCATAACTGACGTTCAATATCCTGAATCCAAAGTGCTGGAGTTCAGCACTGGTGCAGAGAAGATGTTTGGCTATGGCAAAACTGAGATGATTGGAAAATCAGCTTCAATCCTTTACAGGGCCGAGGATGTTGTGGATCTGCCTGGGCATCATAAGCAAACCCTGGATATTGATAGTATTTTTTCCGGTGAAACTTTACTGGTGAAAAAAACTGGTGAAGTATTCCCTGCCCTGTCTTCAAATTACCCGTTGCTCAATGAAAAGGGAGAAAAGTATGCGACCCTTAATGTCAGCATTGACATAAGCGGACAAAAAGAGCTTGAAGCACAACCCCGTCAGGCTGCCAAAATGGAAGCAGTCGGGACCCTTGCTTCCGGCATTGCTCATGAATTTAATAATATGCTTGGTGTTATTACCTGGAATACTGACCTGGCAATAGATGACGTGCCTGATCTTTCACCAGGCAGAGTTGAATTGGACGAAATAAAAATAGCTGCCATGCGGGCCAAGAATGTGGTTCGGCAGCTTGTAAGTTTTACCCGAAAAACAGAGCTTTAAAAAAAGCCGATAAAAATTCACAGTATTGTCAAGGAATCGGTTAAGCTGTTACGGTCGGCAATGCCAGGAAAGATTGAAATCCGTTTGAATATACCCCCTGACACAGGAACCATTCTTGCTGATCCAACACAGGTACACCAGGTAGTAATTAACCTGTGCACCAATGCTGCACATGCCCTGGAAGAAGCAGGCAGTCTACTGGAAGTATCTTTAGAAGAAGTTGAATTCAATGATGAAGATTTATCCAAATATCTTAAAATAAACCAGGGAAAATATATCCAGTTAACTGTTCGCGATAACGGTTGCGGTATGGATGCAAACATAAAAGACCGCATGTTTGACCCATATTTTTCAACAAAAGAAACCAGCAAGGGAGCAGGCATTGGCTTAAGTGTGGTACAGGGAATAGTAGAAAGATTTAATGGGACAATTCTTGTATCAAGCGAGCCTGGCAAAGGAACTACAATTAAAGTTCTTTTCCCTGTTATTGATGCAGAACCAGGCATTATTGAAGAGGCTGTGCCAGAAGTAATGCCCGCTGGTGATGAAAGAGTGCTTTTTGTTGATGATGAGGAAGCAATAGTAAAGTCTGGCAAAAAGATTCTCAAGGGGCTTGGTTACAAGGTTGACACCTATACAAAGCCGGTGGAGGCCCTGGAGGTGTTTCGCTCAAATCCTGATCAGTTTGACCTGGTTGTTACTGATATGACAATGCCTCATATGGGAGGCGACGTATTGATAAAAGAGATACTGAAAATTCGTTCTGATATGCCGATTATCTTATGCACAGGTTTTAGCGAAAAAATCAGCAATGGTTTTTTAAGTGAACTTGGAATCAGGAAATATTTCGAAAAGCCAGTGGGCAAGTACGAATTGTCAATTGCTGTTCGCAGGCTTCTTGATGAAAAAAAGTAAGTAAAAAAAAGCCTTTGATTATTGCGTTTTCAAGCTTTTTAATGCGAAGGCTGTATTTTTTTTGTGTACAGATTATGCCACAGGGCTTATAATCAATTTTTAAAAAATCTGTATTGGGTTCACAAAAAAAAGCATCACCAAGGATGCACTTTTATGCTGAAACTACTAATAATTGATGATGATATTCAAATCTGCGAAGCAATGGTTCGTATTGCCGAGAAGTTGGGCATTGAGGCTGTATATGTTCAGACCCTGGCACAGGGGAAAGCAAAGGCTGAGTTTGAGAAATTCGATTTTGTTATCCTCGATAAATGGCTGCCCGATGGAAACAGCCTGAACGCTATAACTGAATTCAAATCCATGCCTTCATCCCCTGAAATAATTCTTTTTACTGGTTATCCTGACCCAATGGAAGTGGACTCGGTGATAAAAAAGCAGGGAGCATGGAGCTATCTGGCAAAGACCTCCAGCCTGCAGGAAATAACTTCAATGCTCAAGCAGGTAATGGAGTTTCGCGCCAATAGAAATGATTTAATTTCAACAGATATTGTAAACAGGGGCGGAATTGTCGGCAGAAGCCAGGCAATCGAACACTGCCTGGCAATAATGGCAAGTGCTGCTGCAACTGATTCAAGTGTTTT
>JAOZSB010000222.1 GCA_029939895.1 Desulfobacterales bacterium | reverse complement strand
AAACAAAGTATCTCTTAAATTGTCTAATATCTTGTTCATAATGAGTATTCAACAAGGAAGCAATGAAGTCAATAAAGGGAATAGAGGAATGAAGCTGCTGTTTTGCACCTTTATGGCTATTTGATTTTAACTCACAAAAGATGATTACGTTTTTTGTTTGATAACTACTTATAATAATATAGTCGCATCGTTTGTAAATATTGTTAAGTCCAGGATCAATGAAATCCATATTTATATTTTCTTTGTCCAGTTTAAAAACAACAGCGTTTTTACTCAATCCATTAAGCCATATTGGTTTCAACTTTGAGTCCTCAGTATTCTCCTCAAGCTGAACCCGCCCCTTTGCATGATCAATATACGAAATAACACTGGGATTCAACAGCGTTTTCAATTCAGAATAAGGCATTATTTTTCCATTGATTTTGAATGTGTAAAAAAAACGAGATCATTAGAAACTCTGTTTATTTCATCAATTGTTTTATCAAACGATGGAATATCCATGCCTTGATAATCAATATCGCAACGTGTCAATGTTCCCTTTTCACAAAGGTATGCGCCGACTGATTCAGGCTTGAGATAGTCTTTTTTGGTGTATTGTTTATTTGATTTAAGGAATTCTTCTTTATCTTCAAAATCGTTGCTTAACATAATCAGGTTGTTGAATTCCTTGATCAGATAATCGCTGTGGGTAGTAATAAGTACTTTTAATCCATTGTTGACACAACGTGCAAGCACACGGGCCATTTCAATCTGGTTGTTTGTATCCAGGTGGCTTTCAGGTTCATCAATAATTAATAATTGATTTTTCTTTGCCACATGTTTGAGATAAAAATAGAGAATCGACATTCCCCTGGCAGAAGATGAAGCCAGGTGAAGGGGGATGTCAAACTTCCCTTTTTTACGGGCTTTAGAAATAAAACGGATTTCTCCATTTTTGTATTTGAAATAACCATTGAGCATGTCTTTAATATCATCGCTCAACTTGCCGTCAACGAGGGTAGATTGTCTATTTTGAGTAAATTCCACATCACGGGTAAAGTCTATGTTATCTTTTATGGGTTGTGCATATCGAGAACTTGCATAATCCATCATTAAATCGAATAGTTCAGTATTGTTTGAAATTCCCTTGTCTTTAATTTTCTGCATCATTTCTACCAAGCGGCTTTTAGTGAAATCAAGTTCCTTAAAAAAAAGAGGAATCCCGAACCGTTCAGCTGATAAAATAAATGGCTTCAGTGGCACAGGCAAACACGTCATTGCAAAAGTATTGATTAGCAAATTTTTCAGCTCATCTTTAGGTAGTTTGTTCATGGGCAATCCATGTGCGTTCAAATGAAAACTTAAAACATTATTTTTAAAAGAACCGACTATTTCAAAAACAATGTCACCTAAATACTGTCCACTGCCTTCACGTAAAGATTCAGTAGAATAGTCGGGATGAAAGAAAAATTCAGCCCCTTTAAAATCATCGGGTGGCGAGCTAAAAATACTGGCTATATAATCGCTTGAAAATTTGAAAGCTTGTTCAAATGCTTCCATTGCCATTTTATCAAAGTCTTTGACGGGATAATTGAATGTACCAGTTGCCAATAACTCCTCGGCTGCTTTTTGGGGGTCAAAGGGCAAATTCGCTTCAATTTCACTAAAAGTATATCGGTTTTGTACAATTTTTTGCAATCCATACAGAATATAGGCCAGATAAGTTTTCCCGGTATTATTTGCACCTGCAATGATGGTCAAATCCTTTAGCTCCATCTCTGCCTTGCTAATCGGGCCGATATTTTTATATTCCAGTCTCATATCTTAAATTCCTTAAAACTTTCAGTTCAACAGTCATTAATTATAGTTTTGCTACTTTGTAGCCTTAACAATTATGCAGACTATAAAAAATTTCTAATTTATTAATATTTACTATAATCTAAATGAGTTGGCAACCGTTTTTTTATGCTTGAGACAATCGGCTGGGAGAAAGCATTCAGATTGCATCAAAAGTTATGTGCAATCTCCGCAAAAACCAAAAAAGGGGCGCAGCGTCAATTGCTGTTGCCCCTTTATTTTTTTGGTGGTAGGCACGATTGGATTTGAACCAACGACCCCTACCGTGTCAGGGTAGTGCTCTCCCCCTGAGCTACGTGCCTGTATCCAAAGGTGATAAAAGCGATAACACCTGGAAGTTTGCATGTCAAGGAAAACCGTTTAAAAAAAACCTATAAGCCTCTTTTTGAAAGCCGGTCTTCTGCCCGTGCCAGGGCTGATTCCAGTGAGTCTTTATTTATGGGCTTGTTAATAAAATCAGTGGCATTAAGGCTCAGGGCCTGCTGTGCCAGCTCTGTGTCGCCGTGGCCGGTTATGACTATTATTTCTGCGCCAGGGTCAATTGCCTTTATGCTCTTGAGTACCCCGAAGCCGTCCATGCCGGGCATTTTTATGTCGGTCATTATTATGGAGGGGCTTTCAGCTTTAAATATTTCAACACCTTCTGCACCGCTGGAAGCAGTCATAGCCTCGTATCCGAGTGCACCCAGAAACAGCTTGAACATTGCCAGGGTTGAAGTCTCATCGTCAATTATCAGAACCTTTTTCATTATTTTTTCCCTCGATTTTTTCTCTTGAGTATTGGGAAGGCAAATTCAAATTTGGAGCCTTGACCATCTTCGGTGTATAGCTCGATTTCACCGCCATAGTCCCGTACAATGCCGTAGATTATCGAAAGTCCAAGTCCCATGCCTTTGCCTACTTCCTTTGTGGTAAAAAACGGCTCGAAGATTTTATCTCTGTTTTCTGCTATTATGCCGCCGCCGGTGTCGCAGACAGACATGAAAACCTGGTCGCCTGCGCCCCATGTCTTTATTTTGATTGAGTCCGGGCCCGTATCAGTGGCGGTGTCTGCGGCGGCAAGTTTTTGGTTGATTGCGTCCCTTGCGTTTGTAATCAGGTTGAAAAGAATTTGTTCTATCCTGTTATTATGAGCCAGAAAAGGTGGAAGGTTATCTTCGAGTTCAAGCTCGATTGTTGTATTTTCAACATCAAGCTGCTTTCCGATTATGCCGAGTACGTTGTTTACCGGGTCGTTAATATTAACGATTTCTTTTTCAAAGTCTGTCTTTCTGCCAAAGGCCCGGAGCCGGTTGATTATCTCGGATGCCCGGTCAACCTGGCTTGTAATCTCTTCCACGACAGACAGGAGGTCGGTTTGTGGTATTGGCTGCCCGGTTTCCGCCATTGTCCGCAGGTATTCACCGCCGATTCGGATCGTATTAAGGGGTTGGTTCAGCTCATGCGCAATCCCGGCAGACATTTCACCCAGGGTGGTCATTTTGCTGGCCTGGATAAGCTGGGCATCCTTTTCAACCATCTCGGTAATGTCTGTGATTGCCAGTATCAATGCGCCTCTGCCATTATAGATCGTGGGGCAGGTTTCGTAGTTAACATAAAAAGGGCGCTCCCCCTTTTTAAAGTGCCGCACCTTCTGGCACGTCATTGGATCAGCCTTGTTTTTTCCGGGAGTCATGTAGTCAATGCATTCAAAGGTGCCAAGGTCTACAAAGTTTTTTCCCATCAGCTCCGGGAGTGTGTAGTCGTAGGTTTCCAGGGCGCGGGGGTTGGCATCCAGGATTTCAAAGCTGCTGTGGTCAAGTACAAATATAGGGTTTGGGCCGGAATCAAACAGGGAACGATATTTTTCCTGTGATTCAATCATTGCGTTTTCTGCAAGTTTTCGCTCGGTAATATCAAGAAAAGCACCTGTTACAAAGTCGATCTCCCCCTTTTCATCGGTGAGTATCTGCCCGCCTTCCTGTATCCAGACCATCTCGCAGTTTTTTGACCATACCCTGTATTCACGGATGTAGGTTTTATCATTTTTCAGGGCATCCATGAAAACCCCCATGGCCTCATCTAAATCATCAGGTACCACCAGATCAAACCATGTTATGCCGCCCTTTGTAAAATCCTCATTACTGTAGCCCAGCACTGACTCGATTTTGTCGTCAATAAAGTCAAGCCTGCCGTCGGAGTAGCCGTTATAGATGACGTTGGGCAGATTATTTATAAGCAGGCGATATTTTTCCCGGCTCTCCATGAGGGCCTTGTCAGCTATCTTTTTTTCGGTAATATCATTGGCAATAAACAGGAACCCGCTTACTGTCTCGTCTGCTTCCTTTAGTGCGTTTATGGAAATGCTTGCAGGGAAGGTTGAGCCGTCTTTTCTTACAAATGTCCATTCATGCTGATTGGAGCGGGCCTGTCTTGCATATTCAAAAAACACCTCAAGCCCGTGGATGGGACGATTGCATTCCCTGCTCAAGGCCCTTGATTTTGCTTCAAGCTCCTTTGGCTGCTCAAACTCAAGAGGGGTCATTTTGCCTATGACTTCCTTTGCCTTGTAGCCGAGCAGGTTTTCGGCACCTGTGTTGAAAACCCGTATCACGCCCTTATTGTTTGTGGCGATGATTGCAATATTGGTCGCAGAATTCAGAACCGCCCGTCTTTGAGCATTTGCAGTCTGGAAGCGTCTTAGTAGTTTTTCCGTCTCTTCAAACTGCTGTGCAACCAGGCTGGCTGTGATTTCAGCCGCCTCACGTGCAACCCTGATCTCCTGCCTCAGGAGCTTGTTCTCCTGAGTAAGGCCGGTCAACAGGTCAACATCTTCATTTAATCGCCTGGTCATAAGTTCCATAATTTTTGTACCCCGATAAACCGATTTTTTGATTCTGGTTTTGTGATTATAAAATTGACATTTTTTATGAAAATTCTAAATCACAAATCCCACGTTCCTATACTATCCGCACAGGATTTGCCCCATTAATAGTATGCACGGTACAGGCAAGACATGGGTCAAAGGAGCGTACTATATGATCGACCTCAACTGGATTTTCAGGATCTTTGATGGTCGTCCCGACCAAAGCCTCTTCCCAGGGACCACGCACGTTGTCAGTATCCTTGGGTGATGCGTTCCAGCAGGTTGGAGTAATTATCTGGTATTTTTCAATGCGTTCATTTTTAATTTTTACCCAGTGACCAAGGCCCCCTCGCGGAGCCTCTATCATTCCAAAACCAACGCCATCTTGAATTTTTTCAGTGTCATTAAAAAATGAACTTGTCTCTGTAGAAGTTTCAAAGAGCCATGCATCAAGCACGGGCATGATGTGAACGGGTCGTAATAAGCGGGTAAGCTCCCGCACGAACACAGAGCTGCCTTTTTTGTCGAGGATGTCTGTAATAAGCGGGTCACCGGCAATTACCATCTCTGCAAGTGGCCCGGTTTCTGCGGGCAGGCCCTCGTACCGTGGAGCCTTTGCCCAGGAGTACTTCTTGCCCTCGCTTCCGGTTGCGTAGGGGCGTGTTACGCCCTCAACGGGGTGGCGACCATTGTCGTAGCCTTCGTACCAGGAGTGTGAAATATCCTCGGTTATCATGCGCTGGTTCATTGGTGCGACCTTGCCCTTTGTCATAAATCCAGGGGGCAGAAAATGGGTATCTGACAACGGACTTATGCCCGTGTCTTTGGGAAGCTCAAGGGAGCCAAAGCTGATATAGTTTTCATGGGAATTGCCAATGGCATCCAGGCCGGCATCCAATGCAAGGCGGATAAAAAAACCAATCTCACTGTCCCTGTGTTCAGGCTTTTCATCAACCCACTCCATGAGCATGTCAAGGGACTTTATCTCTGCAAAACGCTCAAGGCTGCAACCAGTGATATGTTTTTCAAACCAGTTCCTGAAGTGGGATAAAAGGGAACGGCACTTGGTGATCTCGCTCTGGCTGGGCATGGAGACCACACCGCCAGGAACCATAAATGATGAATGGGGCCACTGCCCGCCAAGTATGGCTATGATTTCGAGGATTTTTTTGGTTTCAACAACAGCCGCAATAGCAGACTTGCCCTTTAAGGGTTCGTAGCGGTTCACAGCCTCATCAAACCAGGAACGCCCTATGTATGTCGGGTTGGTGAAATCCGGCATAAAAAGAAGCAACGGCTGGCGCAGATCGTTCTGGATCATCTCCACCATGAGGGTTGCGTTCCTTATCCTTACGGCATTGTCCGGTACACTGGCTCCTGAAATCATGTCAAGGGCCTTGGCTGCCGCAAAAAGCTGGGCAGTGGTGCAGATGCCGCATATCCGGGGGGTTATGACAAGGCCGTCCAATGCTCCCCGGCCCTTCATGATGTTTTCAAAACCCCGGTACATTGCGCCGGAACTCAATGCGTCTGTAATCAAGTCGCCATCGGTTTCGAGTTTTATTGTCAGGTCGCCTTCGATCCTGTTCATTGGATATACTTGAATTTTTTTCTTCATATCAGATTCCGGTTTTTCTGGTTTTTAGCCGTATTGGTGCTGCTGCCGCTGCCATGCCTTTGTAAGCCATATAATGCGCCCTGCTGACGCCGTCGGGCAGTTCTATTGGTATTCCTTCAATGTTCCTGGTTTCAAAAAACGGGTAGTGCTGTGGAAAATCCGGCCTTGTGCAGCCAAAGCAGGGGATGCCCACCCTTGTTTTTGAAGAACGCCTGTTCCACAAAATTTTGTTGCAAGTGCCGTGAACAAGAGGGCCGTGACAGCCCAGGTGGAAGAACAGGCAGCCCTTTTCTCCGAATTGTTTTTCTTCTACACGGTATTCGTGATACTCGTTTCTTGTGCAGCCCTGGTGAACCATCAGGCCGTACCACTCAAGGGGAGCATTGAATTCCGTAAGCTCCAGGGGATCATCCATCAGCAGAGCCGATAATGTCCCGGCAATAACATCGCAGTGACAGGGGCAGCCAGGCAGATTAATTACAGGAAGGCCATTTTTGCTCCTGAAGCCCTCGCCCATGAACCCGCCAGCCTCCCACTTGTGGAACTGCATTCCCGTTGCCTCAATCTCACCATCCGCACCTATGCCCCCAAAGCTGGCGCAGGTTCCCACGGCAATTATATGCTTTGCCTTGTATGCAAGTGCAGATGCAAGGTCTTTTTTGGGTTTTCCATAGGCCTCGTCATAGAGGCCGGTTCCGCCTGGCCCGCGTATGACAGCACCCTCTATGCAGAGGACATCAAGGGGCACGTTGTCTGCGATAATGTCGTCTATCAGCTCCTTCTGCTCATTGACACTGCGCCGTGTAATCGACGGGTGCCAGAGAACCTCCACGTCCAGGTCCCTGAAAAGCTCAATCACATCCGGGGATTCTGCATTGAAAAATGACCATGTATCCCCGCCACAGCTACCGCCCTGCAACCAAAACAAATTGTGTGGCATAATAACTCCTTGTTCTCTGTGCCTGATAAAAAATGTCTTCGCATCCAATATCTGCGTTGTAAAAAAAACATA
>JAOZSB010000221.1 GCA_029939895.1 Desulfobacterales bacterium | reverse complement strand
GTAAAAAAATATTATTATTTGTTTGTAATATATATTGATAAATGTTTTTTAAATGTAATCATCACCATTTTCAGGGGGTAAATTGATATGGAACTTGTAGTCCGTGAAATGACGGAAAAAGATATGGAGGTTCTTGCCAGGGCGAAATCGATTTTGGAAAATCCAAGCCTGGCTGCAAAACTGATGGATTCTTTGGGTGCGCCTGTTGAAAAGGGCTATAGTTTCCTGCCAGAAAAATGGCAGGAACAGGTCGAGGGGATAACGGAAAAAGCCCTTACCTTGGCCTTGCAGGTGGCAATTACGACAATAGATAATAAATCCGAGTCAAAATCATCTGATTTTTTACACAAGGTAATGGCTGCTGCTGCTGGCGGAGCTGGCGGGTTCCTGGGGCTTCCGGCACTGGCAGTTGAATTGCCGGTATCTACATCTATTATTATGAGGTCTATAGCTGATATAGCAAGAAGCGAAGGAGAAGAACTCGATTCCATCGAAACAAAGCTGGCCTGCCTGGAAGTGTTCGCATTTGGTGGGGAATCCGCTGATGATGATAAGGTAGATACGGCTTATTTTGCGGTTCGTGCTGCCCTTGGAAAAACTATTGCCGATGCTGCAAGACACATGGCGGAAAAAGGTGCAGCTCGTGAGACGGCCCCTGCGCTTGTTCGACTGATAGCGCAAATTGCCACTCGTTTTGGGGTAGTGGTCTCTGAAAAGACAGCCGCAGCCGCGGTTCCGGTTGTGGGTGCTGCTGGCGGTGCGATCATTAACACCATATTTATGGATCATTATCAAGATATGGCAAGGGGGCATTTTGCAGTTCGACGCCTGGAGCGTGAGCTGGGTGCAGAACTAATCAGAACTCAATACGAAAAGATAGAGTGCGACGGGTGATGAAAGGGCAAAATCCAGGTAGCCTTCACAAGGCTTTAGGAATTATGCGACATACCATTCCTTCCCTTGAGAACTGTTTAAATATGGGGCAGGAATCTGATATATGGATTACTGCGGCTGAAAGCAAGCTTCTTCCTAAACTTTCGCAGGATTCTCCATTGATAGTAGCAATCTGCGGAGGCGGGTCTTCCGGTAAATCCACCCTTTTTAATTCTGTGCTAAAAAAAGAAATATCCCCATCCGGTGGTACTGCTGGTATTAACAGGCGGATTTTGGCCTGTGCTAATGATTCAGTTTTTGGGATGACTGGTGGATTTGATACCCTGTTCAGCCATTTTGAAAGTCCACCGGAGCTGATGAGTAACAGCGTTGATCTCACGACTCCCGGTCCTCCTTTGTATGTAAAACAGTCTGATTTTCTGCCTGGCCTGGTTTTGCTGGACACTCCTGATTTCGATACAGGGTCAGGGGGTGAGTATGCAAATCGAAAGGCTGCTGAGCTTGCTTTAAAAACCAGCGATGTTCTGATATACATATTTACCAATTCAAATTACAACAATAAGGATAATACCGATTTTATCGCAGAAATGCTGACCGGGATAGGAAGCAGAAAGTGTTTTCTTGTCTACAGGGTTTATCCCAGCTACAGCGACGAGCAGGTTGAAAATCATGCAGAAACCGTTGCGGAAAATATTTACGGGAAAGATGCAGACAAATACGTGCTGGGGGTTTTCAGGGCAGATGAGGACAACGATGTTGCAGCAGGGGCGGTTTTTATGGAACCGAGACCTGTTGGCAGATTCAAGGAACGCTTCCAGGCGCATTACAGTGATTTTGAAGGTGCATTAAGAAGTGTTGATATAGAGCAGGAACGGGTAAGGCTGCTTTCGAGCATTTTAACGGATTTTTGCGATAATGCAGATGATATTATCGAGAAGGGCAAAAAATCGCTTGTTGGTTTGAAAATTTATCTCCTGTCGCTGAGGACTGCTCAGACAGTATGGGTAAGAGAGGCCTTAAAGCATTTTCCAATGGAGCTTGTGCTGAAGCGATTTTCCGAAATTTGGCAAACGACCGACCCTACCCATGTAAAAATTATGAGAAAGACAGGTGCAGTACTTGACTTGCCTGTTCGGGCTGTTATGGCGGGTTACAGGATGGTGGCCGGCAAGGGTGATGATAAGTCAACGGTTGGAAAGGAGATTGAACTCAGGAAGCGAATAGACGAGGACCTTATCAATGCTGCAAACGGGCTGCATGTTGCAGCGGTAGCCAGGGCCTTGAATCTCTCCATTTCAAAGAATGACCCTGCTGCAAAGGATCTGTTTGCGCTAAACAAAGAGGTTGAGAAGTCTTCTGTTGATGTGGGAGACGGGCCCTTCCGAATGTCGCCCTCTGAAAAAGGTGGCCTGGCAACTTTTGAGGCCTTTGTTCATCCTGGAGTAGCCAGTGAACAGGAAAAATTGAGAAATTCGGATTTTAAGGCGGTTTTAAATTCAATACTATCAAAAAGAGATGTAGTAACAAGCATTTCAAAAAATGTAGATCAGGAACTTGAAGCCCTTGCTTTGCACATGCGCAGGGAAATGGGTATCAGGGATAAGGTGAGACAGACTTTTTCAGCATTTCTTCAAGTACTGCCGGCTACTGTGGCTGTGACATATGTTCTGTCAACAGGTGATCCTGTCGGTGCAGCTGGAATAAAAGTAAAGTTGGCTGGACTTTTTGGGGTTCAGGATCTTTACGCCTTAATAGCATTGCCTGCGACAACGGGCATGAAAAATGCTGATTTGAAGCAGTTGGAGGAGATGCTTGGGCCTGTGGCTGAAACTTGGCTGAATAACAAACTTGCAGCAGTAAATACTCTTTTCGAGGCAAGTATTACAGGCGGGATACTCAATGATGCAGAAAACAGAATAAGTAAAGCCACGCAATTGCTTTTGGAACTGGAGAAGAACGTTTTAAAAGTGAAAGGGACACATGGACTGCATTAATGATAAGATCACGGGAGCGATTCAATTATGAAAACCGGAGTATTTAATACAGGGGCCAGCAGGTCATTTATCAGGGCTGTTGGCAGGCTGGAAGAATACAGACAGGAAGTCACAGAATATAAAATGCTTCTTGATGATCTTTCCCTGTGGAGACCCTCGGTGGGTATTGCCAGGGAGTGCGAAGAAATAATCAGGATGTTTAACGACCTTGAGACAAGGTTTGAAAGAAAATTAATCATAACCGTTATCGGCCCTACTGGCTCAGGCAAATCGACTCTTATGAATGCAATTGCTGGTGTGGACGACCTTTCCGCAACAGGGATAAACAGACCTACGACAAAAGCGGCAGTGGTTCTCGGCAAGGACAGGGACGATGCTGAATCTTTACTGGATAATCTTGAAGATGAAAAAATAGTCGTTAAAACCAGCCCTGCTGCCAAATGGCTGGAAAATGCAATCATAATCGACACCCCGGATATCGACAGCGTTGAGAGAGACGAACATATGCCGGTTTTGGAAAAAGTACTGGCAGTTTCAGATGTTCTGATATGCGTTTTTGATGGAGAAAATCCCAAAAGACGTGACCATGTTGATTTTATGGCTCCATATGTTCGACTTTTTAGTGGTGACTCTGTCGTGTGTGTCATTAACAAGTGCGATCGGCTTAACGAAAAGGAGTTAGTTGAATTTATCAGGCCTGATTTTACAAATTTTATTAAAAATGCCTGGGAAAGGCCTGCATCGAAGATTTTATGCTTGTCTGCACGTAATAATTTGCAAAAACCAGCCTGGGATGAGTCGGCAAAACCAAAGCATGATTTTGATGAGTTTGATAATCTTCGGAGCCTCCTGTTCGGGACATTCAATAAACCAGGATTTATCGTCGATACAAGGCTGGAAAACGCAAAAAATCTTATCGAATATATTCGGAGCGTAATTGCCAGGGAGACCAGGCAGGATGCCAAAAGCCTTGCAGGAGCTCTTGACAGCATCAGTAAGACCGAAAAAGAGGCTGTTGAAGCGGCTTTTGCTGCCCTTACGCAAAATCCCAGTGACCAGGGATTTGGTGTTAATGTGCTCCTCTACAGCAGGCTTTCTGCCAGGTGGGTTGGGCCAATGGGCTGGATGATTGCAATATGGGCAAGAATATTGATTTTTGGTGCAGGAATCATAGCTGCTGTCAGGTTTGGAAACCCGATTCGTCAGTTGATCGGCGTGTTCTCGTCCATAGTGAATTACAGGGCTTCCCAGTCTGCAATTGTTGAAACGAAAAAGGCAGAATATATCGAATCTGGTGTACGCTCCTACAGGACTGTATTTAAAAAGGAATGGCCAGATATTGCAGAGTCCTTTGTGACTGCGCGCTTTGATTATTCAATCAGGGTAATGGAGGATAAAGAGATTGGCGGAGAAAAAGTCCTGGAAGAGCTTTCCGCAGCCTGGAGCGATTCAGTTTCAGCCTCAATAGACAGGTCGGCAGATATTTTTTCTGGTTTTTTTCTCCAGTTTTTATTTAACCTTCCTTCAATTGGGCTGATGTCCCATGTCGGCTGGATAACAGTCCGTAATTACTTTATGGGAACTTATCTTACTGGTGAATTTTTTCTCCATGCCTTTATTACAATTGGCATTGCAGTGTTTCTGTCCTTTTTTATTCTTCAATTTTTTGTTGGGCTTTTTTCAGGTAGAAAATGGATAATCAAAAGAGCCTTTGTTATGATCAAAGATAGGGTAGGGGCCGTGGAGCCGGCAGTACTTCTACCAGCAAAGGATCAGGCCAGGGGAGTCATTGAGATGCTTTCAAGAGTGAAAGAAAGATAAAAGATGGCCATGCAAATTTTGCAATATAAGATTTATAATGAGCAATTAGTGAACGCTACTTAATAAGAGGTGAGTGACCATGAATGGAAAAAAAGTTTTTTTCCTGAAAAATGCAATGCTGATTGGAAACCTTGTTTCCCACGCCATTAGCTGGATGATGATTAGTACCTTTAGCCATCACAGTCCTGCCATAGAAATGAGCAAAGCGTGGAAGCTTGGCAAAAAGCTGGATTACTACTCTTCCCCTGTTTTTATTACACTTCTAATATTGGTAACAGTCATGTACGAAAAGCCTATAAGGAAGTTTATCAGCCTTAAATTCAGCAATGAGCATATTGATGAAAAACTCGAACAAAAAGCAAAAAAAAGGTTGCTCAATGAACCATTTATTTTCGTAGTATTCAACTTCACATTATGGGCAACAGGTGCAGTGGTTTATTCGGTGGTTTTAAAATACCTGGATTATAATTGTCAGGTCGTTAATGTGATAATGCAGTCAATTTTTCATGTAGCTATGATTAATGCCGTGATTACCTTTTTTTTACTGGAAAAGGTGAGCCAGGTAAGAATGGCGCCACTTCTGTTTCCAGAAGGACATCTTGTATCGGTTCCAGGAACCGCAAAAGTGAGCATTCGCAAAAAGCTGCTGGCATTTTATTTTGCAGGAACAATGCTTCCATTCATTTTTTTAGTATCACGGGTTCAATGGGTTTTTGTTTTTTCAAAAAATCTTGAAGAAGTGACTGACCTGATGAATGCGACGATTTTCTCCATGAGTTTTTTATTTATGACCCTGGGGCTGTTTTTGACGCTCCTGGTATCGGGTAGTTTTGCTCGTCCCTTAAAGGAAATTTCCGCAACATTAAAGGAGGTCAGGAAGGGGCGCTTTACAAGGCGGGTAACAGTTCGCTCTAATGACGAGCTTGGAAATGTAGGCGATGTGATAAACGAGATGAACCTCGGACTTCAGGATCGGGAAAGGATAAAGAAAGAATACGACAAAAAGCAGAGAGAGTACAGCAGGGATTTGGAAAAACAGGTCGAGGAAAGAACCAAAGAACTCACAGAAGCAAATAGTAAGCTTTTGGAGTCAAATTTCATGATTAGGGCTACAAATAGAAAGATCATGGACAGTTTACGGTACGCACAGGTTATTCAGGAATCTATACTTCCAAAGGGGCTGAAGGTAGAGGTGGCAAATGGTTTTGTTATCTGGCAACCCAAGGACGTGGTGGGCGGTGACATGTACTATGTTGAACGATTCGAAACAGGGTTTGTGATTTCGGTTATCGACTGTACTGGCCACGGAGTGCCAGGTGCATTCATGACTATGATTGCTGCAGCCGGGCTAAGGCGTGTGTTAAAGGATGAGAAAGAGTTTGATCCGGCTGAAATTCTCAAGCGTCTTAACAGGATTGTGAAGACAACCCTTCAACAGGATACTGAATATGCTGGTTCTAATGACGGACTTGATGCAGCGGTAGCAAAAGTTGATTTGGAAGACATGTCCCTTACCTATGCAGGCGCAAAGCTCCGACTGGCTTTGGTTAACGGTAATGTGAGTTTTATACGGGGTGATAAGCAAAGCATAGGCTACAAGGATTCTGACCTTGATTTTGAATACAAAAATCACAAGGTTAATCTCGATTTAGGAACTTCCTTTTACTTGTACACCGATGGATTTGTTGATCAGCTGGGTGGTAAGAAAGGCTTCATGCTCGGCAACAAAAGATTTGGACGACTCCTGAAGGACGTGAACAGTTATCCCTATGAAGAACAGAGGCTCATGCTCCTCAAGGCATTGGAGGAATACCAGGGCGATTACGAGCGGCAGGACGATCTCACGGTTGTCGGTTTTGGGCTTTGTAAGGATGCATGTGGCTGGCTAAGCAGTCATGGAAAAATGACGGGCTAAAAAAATAATTGAAACAAGCCGCGGTATTTTTTTATTAAGATTTTTTTGGGTATAATGAATGATCAAAAAGGACACGATTCCTCGTGTCCTTTTTGATTGCCTGCAAATAATTAGGTCAAAGCAAAGTTATTATTTTATTGCTTATTTTTTCTTTTTTCTTCTGACCAATTTCTTTTTCTTCTTCTTTGGCGCATCATTATCACCTGAAGCAGCAGGAGCTGCTTCTGATTTTTGCTCATCAGGACTCAGGACATTATTCTGTTTATAGCTGCAAGTTGCCCTGGCGCATTTAAGGCCCACGATATCTCCTGAAGTGAACTCCAGCAGGAATAGATTGTTGCATGTAGGACATGGAAAATGGTATGGCTTGGCCCAGCTTATGAGTCTACAGTTCTCGCTTGAACAGGAATAATAATTCTTTCCCTTTTCTGTCACGTTTTCCTGGATTTTACCATTGCCACACATCGGGCATGTCATTGCTATGTCATCTTCAAAAGCTGCAATTTGAGCTTCAATATCAATTTCGTTTGGCTCAGGTTCCGGCTCCGGCTCAGGTTCCGACTCTGGCTCCGGCTCAGGTTCCGGCTCTGGCTCCGGCTCAGGTTCCGGCTCTGGCTCAGGTTCCGGCTCAGGTTCCGGCTCAGGTTCCGGCTCAGGTTCCGGCTCCGGTTCAGGCTCAGGTTCAGGCTCA
>JAOZSB010000220.1 GCA_029939895.1 Desulfobacterales bacterium | reverse complement strand
TGGCCCAAATAATTAAAAGATATTGAGCCATTTTATAATTTTTTTTGAAGACCATGTATTGGTTCATGCTGCTCTCCATGAGCGCAGGCGTTCCCCTGGCAGCTTCATTAAAAAAACAATTGATAGAAGATTTTTTTTTACTTCAACAATATTTGCAAATCCACCAATTTACTTTCCGGATTAAGACGAAACCAGAAGCAAAGTGCGATGATAAAAAATTTATTTGTTACATTAGTTTATAATTGTACAAAATTATATGATGCTTAGTTTTTTTACGGCAACCCAGTTAACCAGCAGGAGGCAGTGAAACCTTTACCGATGCTCCTTTAATATTTTTTATGGTAATCCTTCCATTGTACTCTCTTACTATTTCATTGCAGATGGAAAGCCCAAGCCCCTTCCCCTCCCCGGTTGCCCTGGTAGTAAAAAATGGCTCCATTACCCTGTCAATCAAGTGAGCGGGAATCCCCTGGCCATTGTCAGCAATGATGATGCATGTTCGTCCTTTTTCTACAAAGGTTCGAATGGTTATTTTTTTTGAAGCATTTCCTGCATCATCACCAAGGGCATCACCTGCATTGATGATGACATTTAGAAACACCTGCCCCATCCGATGTTTATGCCCCATAACAACATGCAGATCATCGGCAAAATCAGTCTCGATTTCAATATCTTCGAGTTTAAGCTGGTTCTGCACAAGGGTTATGGTCTCTGCCATAACCTGGTTTATGTTGACTTCTTCCAGCTCAAATCCAGACTTTTTGTCAAACTCTCCAAGCCGTTGAATTATTCCCGCTGCCCTGTCAACCTGCCCGTCTATCTCGTTTATGACCTGGGCGAGCTGGTCATCGGGAATTTTTATTCCCTCGTCAATCATCATTTTAAGAAAACCACTTCCCATCTTGATCGAGTTCAGGGGCTGGTTCAGCTCGTGCACTATACCATCGCTCATCACGTTAAGTGTAGACATCTGTTTAAGGAGATCCCAGGCAGTGACCAGCTCCACGTGAAGCATCAGGGCTGGAAGTAATATCAGATCACTTGTCAATGCTGCAAACATGGTGAGTACTATCAGTGCTCCAAAAACAGAGGTCGGCTGAAAATGGGAAAACAAAAGCACACAAAACCCCAGGCTTATGGTTATGGTAGTAAAGATAATCGGCACACCAACGTTCATTACAGTTTCACGCAATGCACGATCCTTATCCAGATCTTTCTTAAACTCCCTGTTGTAACGGACAAGGTAGTGGATGGTGTCATCCACCGCAAGACCAATCGCAATACTTGCAATAAGGTTCGTTTCTACGGAGAGCTTTATTGCACATATTCCCATAATTCCAAAATTTAATACTATTGGAAACAGGTTCGTTGCAATTGCCACAAGGCCGACCTTCATGGAGAGGAACAAAACAAACATGATCCCAAAGATAATCACCATTGTTAAGCCAAGGCTTTTAATCTGACTCCTTGTGATTAGCTGACTACTCTGGGCTATTACCATTCCAATACCTGTGGCACGAAAGACTAATTCGCCCTTGTACTTTTCGTTTAAATGAGAAGTAATTTCATCCTTTAAACGAAGAAATTCCGTGGAGCTTGAAATACGGGTTCGCAAAACAATGTTGGTCTTGTTCATTTCAGGGTTCATGAAACGCCGATATACTTCATCGCCCAGAATAGATTTAAAGGTGTTCACAAGCATCCTTACTTCGTAACCTTCCTGCGGCAATGCATAATTCTTCTTTTTGTAGCCATTTTCTGCATAATTGACCAGCATCAGGAAGTCAGCAAAGGATACGGTTTTATCAACACCAGCAAGCGTGTTGAGGAATAACTGCGCCTCTGCTATTTTCTTCAGGCTCTCTGGTGTTTCAAAGTAGTATTCTTCCTTTGCTTCTATCACCACGGTGACAGGAAAACTCCCGGCCATGTCCTTGTACACATCCCGAAAATTCTGGCTTATCTGAGTGTACTCCTTAAAATATCCAACGGGATTTGTTTCTACTTTTATGAAGAATAGCCCTGCAAATGCAACAAGGGTCATCGTACCAAGAGTTGCAAATGCTTTTTTCCTGTGCTTTAAATTAATTTCAACAATGAATTCAAGCAGCCTGTTCAGGTAGTAATTCACCCTTGACGAGTCTTTTGATTCACCGTTTTCAGATGTTGTCATGCCCGGCTTCATGGGCGGCATAAGGGCAAGAATGCTCGGAACCAGCGTAAACATTATGACCAGCAGACTCAGCATCCCAAAACAGGAAAAAAAGGCAAACTCCCGTATTCCTTCAATTCTGTTTACAAAAAGCGACCCAAGCCCGACAACTGTTGTAAGAACCGCAAGGAGCGTGGGAAAAGCGACGTGGGAGTAACATCCCACTACTGCCTGGGCCGATGATATTCCAGGTTCGCTGGAGGCCTCCCTGTACCCCGACATAATATGCATGCAGTATGCTGTACCGACCGCAATTAGAAATACAGGAACAATCATGGTCAGGACGGTTACAGGCACCTTGAGAATCGACATCATCCCAAAGGTCCATATTAGGCCGGTAAGCACCGCCAACACAGGAACCACAACTCCCTGCATGCTCCTGAACAAAAAAAACAGCACTACAATAATAATTGCAAAGGCTACTGGCGGAAGAAAAAAGAAGTCTTTTTTTGTATACGCCTCCAGGGTCTCTGCAACTACCGGCATCCCTATTTGATAAAGAGGCAGGCCCTGTTTTTCATGGTCAATTATCGCCTGAACCGATGCAACAATTTCCTTGTGGTCGCCCCCGGAAATCGCCAAAGTGATTATGCTTGTTTTTCCATCAACAGATATGAAATTGCGTTTGAAAAGCTCTACCGGCTCAATAATGTTTTTAAAATCATCCACACTCCATCTGGATGTAAGGTCAATTTTTTTCTTAATTCCAGGCAGGCTGTCGATTCGCGAAACACCCTCAATTTTTAAAAATTTCTCACCAAGAGCTGCAAGCTGTTTAAAACCATCTTCCGTAAAAAAACCAGTACTCTTTGCTACAACAAGAATTATCTCCTCGCTGCCGAATATCTGCTTGAAGTCATCATAATATTTGGCTTCATTGAGATCCTCAAGAACAAGATCGTACATGGACGACCTGAATCGAAGATCCTTTAAACTGAATGCAAAAAATGCCGTTACAGCAAGAACTGCCATAATGACCAGGACAGGTCGTCTGACAAGTGACTGGAGAAGTACTTTCTTTTTTGAAGAAATCTGATGTGTCTGCTGATTGCTCAAATTTTAATCCTCAACAAAAACAGTAAAAATGTGGTTAAAATTTTAGCGCACATTACTATTTTTCAATCTGATTTAAAGCAGTCCGGCTGCACCAGGCCCGATTTTACCCATTTTACTTTTGTGTAAAAGTTTTAAGGCAACACTCAGGACTCACCATCGGAGGATTCTGCGGCTGTCGCAGCAGCAGCAGCTTCTCTGAGTATATTAATGGTCTCCATAGCCGATTCCTCGTCTATTTTGTGGAGGGCGAATCCTGCGTGGACAATGACGTACTCGCCCACCTGAGGATCTTCTACAAAAATTAAACTCGCCTCCCTTTGAACGCCGTCAACGTCCAAAAGGGCCATACCATTGTTGATTTCCATTATCTTCGACGGAATCGCAAGGCACATCCATTTGCTCCTTTTTCTTCCACCCGGCTCCGAATCTGTCGAGTTCCAGGAGGACCATTTCTATCATTTTATCCACCTTTGAAGCGGTGGTTTTTGAAAGTTCAATACCAAAGGACTCAATATCCTCTGGTTCTACACCAAATATCACGGTTTCAGGATGAATTTCAAGCGCCTGACACACAGCCAGGGTTTCAAGAAAATCAACCTGATGCAGGGAATTTTTTGCCCGAATACGCTCTGGTATACCCTCTTTATCAATTCTATAAAGGGTTCCCGGCGGTTGCCTGTCCTTTACTGCGTCAATCACTATCAGCTTGTCAGCATCCGAGATTACGCTAATGAGGTTAAGGCCGAGTACACCACCATCCACCGCCATAACATTATCGTCAAAATCATACTCACTGTCAAGTTGCTGCATAACATGTACACCGAAACCTTCATCTGTAAAAAGAAGATTGCCGATTCCAAGTATCAAAATTTGTTCTGCCATAAAAATCACCAATGCTCATATTATCTTAAACGAAAAAACCCCCGGCTAGTAAAAAAAACCGGGGGCACTTTCAATTAAACAGTTACACTATGTTACCCTGACCTTGTAGGTCTCGTTAGATTCAGAATCAACCACATGTACGCCACAGGCGATACACGGGTCAAAGGAATGGACAGTCCGCAGAATTTCAATGGGACGCTTAACATCAGCTACCGGCGTACCCATGAGTGCCTCTTCAACCGGGCCGCGGATACCATTGGCGCACCTGGGTCCAAGGTTCCATGTGGACGGCACGACATACTGGTATTTCTTGATCTTGCCCTTATCAATCTCAATCCAGTGTCCCAAAGCACCCCTGGCAACATCGTTAAGCCCGACACCCTGTGCCTTGTTCGGCATTTTCCAGGATTTGTAGGTCTCTGTGTCACCGGCTTTAAGATTTCCGATAAGTTCGCCAATCCAGTTTTCCATCCTCGCACCAATAACAAGGGTTTCAATTCCCCTTGCTGCTGTTCTGCCAAGGGTGGAGAAAAGAGCTGTCGCAGGCACGTCCAGGGTCTTTAAGACATGGTTGACAGTGCCAACCACTTCCTTGTGTCCCTTGCCGTATGCCACCAGCACTCTTGCAAGTGGGCCAACCTCGCAGGAAGCACCCTCATAACGAGGTGCTTTAAACCAGGAGTATCTGCCGCCTTCATTAAACTCGCCGTGCTGCGGTTTTGTTTCGCCTTCGTATGGATGCAGGTCCTTATTGCCTTCATACCAGGAGCGTGCAACATGCTCTGTTACTTTTTCCTGGGAAGCAGGTAAAACGTTCATAAAATCACGTTTTTTAATTAGGCCCCTTGGCATGTAAAAGCTTTCCGGTTCTTGATCGGTTTCCGGGAGGTCGCCCCATGCCAGGAAGTTCGTGGTTCCGCCAATTGCGCCCCAGTCCTTGTACAATCCTGCTACTGCAAGAAGATCAGGAATGTAGACTCTTTCTATAAAGTCCTGAGTCTCTTTCCAGATATTTAAAAATTCGCCGATTCTGGCTGCTGAAAGGTCGCGAACACTTGTAATTCCACCCACAACCAGGGTTTGAATATGCGGATTTTTTGCTCCGAACAATGCATGAAGCCTTGCTGTTCTGGCCTGAAGTTTCAACGCCTCAAGGTAGTGTGCTGCTGCCATGAGGTTGGCAACCGGTGGCAGTTTGTATGCCGAGTGTCCCCAGTAAGCATTATTCAAGATACCAAGCTGCCCTGAATCTACAAAGGTCTTAAGCCGGTTCTTTACATCCCTGTAATAAGCAGTACCGCCAAAGTGTGAGTTGCTGACAGAATCAGCAAACTTTGCAGTTTCAGCTGGATCAGCACTTAATGCACTTACCACATCCACCCAGTCAAATGCATGGAGATGATAAAAATGGATGATATGGTCGTGCTGGAACTGTGCACCATGCAGCAGGTTTCTTACAAGTCTTGCATTTTTCGGAATTTCTACTTTAACAGCGTCTTCAATCGCCCTTATTGATGCCAGCATGTGTGTATATGTACAGACCCCGCAGGAGCGCTGGACAAAATGAGGGGCATCCCTGGGGTCTCTGCCCTCAAGAATCAATTCAATTCCACGAAACATCTGCCCGGAACTCCAGGCGTTTGTTACTTTGCCTCCGGCCACCTCAACGTCAATCCTAAGGTGGCCCTCTATTCTAGTAATCGGATCTATCGTTATTCGTTTTGCCATATTTGTCCTCCCATAAGCTTGTTTTTTAAGTCGAAGTATTTCATTTTTAGTTTATCCTGGTTAGTAATTTTTGAATAAGCTAAAAATTCTTCTTATAATTCTTCGTAAAAAGGAGCCATCTTGTCCCAGAAATCAGGCTCACTGCAGCCCATGCAAGGATGACCGCCTTCAACAGGCCAGCTCGTTCCATCGTTGAACTTTGCTACCGGGCAGTTGTTAAATGTTTCCGGTCCGCGACAACCGACCTTGTAAAGACAGTAACCGAGTTTTGCTTCCTCTGAACCAAACTCTTCTACAAACTCTTCATTTTCAAAATGCCCTCTTCTAGGACACTGATCATGGATGGTCTTTCCATATGCAAAATTTGGCCTGCCAAGTTTATCCAGTTCAGGAAGCTTGCCAAGGAGAAGGTAGTTCAGGATAGTGCCGACCATATTTACCGGATTTGGAGGACAACCAGGAAGGTTGAGAGTTTTAATACCAAGTGCAGCACCAACGCCCTTATAACCGCCGGGATTGGGCTTTGCAGCCTGTACACCGCCAAAGGATGAACAAGTACCGATACAAACCGTTGCTGCGGCTTTTGGTATAACATCTTTTGCAATCTCTAAAAAGGTTCTACCGCCAATCTTACCGTATGCTCCATTGTACTTCATGGGAATTGCACCTTCAACAAAGCAAAGGAATTGGCCTTCGTATTTTTTTATTGCCGCCTTTAAATTATCTTCGGCCTGGTGGCCGGCAGCAGCCATGATGGTTTCATGGTACTCAATGGACAAGGTCTCAAGCACGATATTATCGACATAGGGATAAGTCGTCCTGAGCAGAGCTTCGCTACACCCTGTACATTCACCAAAATGAAGCCATACCACAGGGGGGCGCTGGGTCGGTGCTGCAATGACCTCCGCCACCTGGGATACATACGAGGCTGACAACCCCGCAGCAGCCGTTAAGTAAGTGCAGTACTTCATGAAATCTCGCCTTGAGACTCCATTTGCTTCAAGTTTTTCATAAAAAAGCTTTTCTTTTTCCATTGGCACCTCCCTTTGTAAACTAAATTGACAACTAAGTTGACAAGCATTAAAAACGTGATGCTGTAAAAATTGTGTATGTCTTCTTGTAATAATTTCAGGGTGCAGAAAAAAGGTGTTCTTGCACTAAAATTTCAACAAAAAGAACACGACCTGCATTGTTAAAGGATTGAAAGAATCGTCGGCAGGAAAACACCCTGCAATTTTTGTATCTTAAATTAATAAACCACAAAAAAAAGAAGAAGCATTTGCAATCTGGTTAACAGCAAGAAGTTTAAAATATAGTATTATTGTTTTAATCAAAAATATTATACGCAAAGTCATCTTTAGAGTCAAGCACTATATCTCTCCCTTGTTAGAAGCATGTAATATGTCCTCTTTTATAGCACATGATCTGTCCGGTCGAA
>JAOZSB010000219.1 GCA_029939895.1 Desulfobacterales bacterium | reverse complement strand
ATACTAAATGATATTTTGTTCTGTCTTTTTCAGGATCAAGAACTGTTGCATACGCTGTTTTAATGCTTTTCCCAAAAGAATTTGCAGTTTTTAGGTGGCTTCGATATTTGTTTATTAAAAACAGTTCACGTTTTTTGGGGGGTAAGTCGCAAGCCTCTGGTTCTGAGCCAAAAATCGCTATCATGTCTTCTTTAAATGAATCTGTAGGGTAAGTCCTATTGATAAAATCGTACATAAAGTTAATTAAAAATTCGCAATTACTTCTTTGTAGCAAAGGTTTTAATGTTGGAATTTCAACTGCATCTTTCCATCCGGTTGGGTCAATAAAGAAAAATGCAAAATCGTTTTGCCCAATTATTTCTAAAATTTTTGTTCTTAAATCAAAAAATTTTCCATTTAGTGAAAAAGTTTCAATATCAGGATCATTGACTGAGTCTAAGTAGCTTTCTAATCGTGAGTATGAATCAGGGTTTTTTTCAATGTATAATGCCTTAAAAGAGACTTTTTTTTTGTGTGCTTCCAATAAAGTTTTCTGGCATCCTTTCATTATGTCGATTGAAATTGATATGGAAGTCCCTTTTAGTTCAAGATCATCTTCCCCAATCTGCCAAGGGCCAGAAAAGCAATCAACATACCATATGGTTTTCTGATGTTGACCAATTATCATAAATAGTTTTTCAAGGTAGCCTTTAAGCAATTCATGTTTAATTAGAGCATGACTTCGATTCTTATACAGTTCTGGTATCATTTTGTATCCCTTTTAAGGTCATAATGTGTTACATGCAATAGAGGGTTCAGCAAGTTGAAAAAGAGAATGTTGCAACAAACAATTTATAGCATTTTGTGGTTTACGGATCAGCTACTAAAAATAGAGAAAATGCAACTATAATTAACTATACATTAATTTTTATGAAAACTCCAGAGCCTTTTACCGTGGGAGATTTATTGCTTATTTCATAATCAACCCATATGAATAAACAGAAACTTAGGCTTCGTTATTACTTTAAAAAATTTACAAGGAGATTTAATAAATATCCAATGACAAATAGCAAAGCAAAAATAAAATGGCCGGAACTCACTTCTGGCGTACTTTTGAAGAGGTACAAGCGGTTTTTGGCTGATGTTTGCCTTGATGGTGCAGATGGTGAAGGCAAGGGGGCTGAGGTGACGGCGTATTGCTCTAATACCGGAACCATGAAAACATGCTCGGACCCTGGGCAGCGGGTGTGGATGTCCATGAGCGACAACATGAAGCGTAAACACAGGCGCACCTGGGAAATGATTGAAATGCCGGGTTCCCTTGTTGGCGTAAATACTGGAATCCCTAATAAGCTTGTGCGGATAACCGTGGAAGCCGGGGAAATTGATGAGCTTTCAGGGTATGAAGTCGTAAGGCCGGAGGTCAAGGTTGGCAATTCACGGATTGATTTGCTCTTGACAGGCAGTGATAAAAAAGATTGTTATGTTGAGATAAAGAACTGCACCCTTGTTGAGGGCAGGGTTGCAATGTTCCCGGATGCCGTTACAACAAGGGGGCAGAAGCATATTATTGAGCTTGAAAGCCAGGTGAAAAAGGGAAACAGGGGCGTGATGTTCTATTTGATACAGAGGGTGGATGCTGACGAGTTTCAGCCTGCTGATTTGATTGATCCGAAATATGGGAAGCTCCTCAGGAAGGCCTGTAAAAACGGGGTGGAAATTCTTGCCTATGATGTGGATATTGACCTTGAGTCAATCAGGATAAGAAACCGTGTTCCTGTTCGATTATGATGCTCCGGGTTGATTATAAGAATGAACATCCATTTTTTAGTGGTTTTTAGGCGAAAAAAATGGTAAAATATCTGTTTATGGTCTAAAATTATCTATTTTATGATATGAAAAATTGTTATTGTATAAATTTATGAACTTATCATGGGAATAATTTAATGTCTGAAAAAACTATACAGGAATTGTTGATAAACAATAAAAACCTTGAAGCAGTTCTTGATAATTTCAAGTTTGGAATAATTGTCCACGATCTTAAAAGGACGATTTCTTTTTTCAACAGGGCTGCATCTGTCATAACTGGTTTTGACAGGGAAGAAGTAATTGGCAATGACTGCCATGACGTATTTAATACGCCGTTTTGCGGGGAATCCTGCAACTTCTGCAACGACATGATAACCATCAAGGACACCGATGAGTATTACGTTAACATTATCACCAAGACCGGGGCAGTAAAAAAAGTTGAAATGTCGATCACTTCTATTAAAGACGACTCTGGCAAGATGACTGGTGTGCTTGCATCCTTCCATGATATTACAGACATCTTCAATTTAAAGATGAAGGCCGGAACCCTGGACAGGTTTGACAATATAATCGGCAGGGACGACAGTATGCTTCATGTGTTTCAGCAGGTTAAAGATGTTGCAGGGTATGATTTTCCGGTTCATTTATTTGGAGAGACCGGCACAGGCAAAGAGCTGGTTGCCAATGCAGTCCACAATGAAAGCAGGCGCAGCGGTGCACCCTTTGTGCCTATCAATTGTGGCGCACTTCCAGAGGGGCTTATAGAAAGCGAGCTTTTTGGTCATGTAAAGGGTGCTTTTTCCGGGGCAATTCGGGATAAAAAAGGCCGTTTTGAGCTTGCAGAAGGCGGAACTATTTTTCTTGATGAAGTGGCAGAGCTTTCAAAAAATATTCAGGTTAAGCTTTTGAGATTTCTTCAGGAGGGAACCTTTGAAAAGGTTGGTGGCGAAAATGGTACTTCTGTGAATGTAAGAATAATAAGTGCTACCAACAAGGATTTAAAAAAAGAAGTAAAAAAAGGAACTTGTCGCGAGGACCTTTATTACAGGCTCAATGTTATTCCAATCAACCTGCCGCCCCTGCGAGAGAGGAAAAATGATGTGCCTTTGCTGGCTGAATACTTCATCCAGGAGGCTGTTGAAAAATATGGAAGCAGTGATGAGTTGCAGATATCCAATGCTGCTCTTTCGATGTTGATGGATTATCAATGGCCAGGCAATGTAAGGGAGCTGCGAAATACAATACAGTTTGCCATTGTAAAAAGCAGTAATAGAGGGTCGATTCTTCCCAGCGACCTTCCCCTGGAAATAAATGAGAAACGTGTGGAAGAAATCAGGCGCAGCGAAACCATGCGCACAACAGGGAAAAAACTTGACTTTGATTCTGTAAAGGCGGCCCTTAAAACTACCGGTGGCAATAAGGCAAAGGCTGCAAAGACTCTGAATGTAGGCAGGGCAACGCTATACAGGTTTTTGAATGACAATCCTGACTTATTTTAATGCAAAACATGGTTATTCTTTTTCATGATAAACTAAAATGTTTTGTCGAAGCCAATGCTTAGTTTATACCCAAGGTCTGGCTATGAAATAAGCAAAAAATCTCTTGTGTAATTGTGATAAAATTTCTTGACTATAACCATCTACTTTGGTAGTTTTGGTATAGAATTGAAATATTTGTATATTATCAGCCTTAAAGGAAAAGTAATATGAATCCACTTGATGTAGTAATTGTCGTAATAATCGCCTTTACCTTAATACGGGGAATTTTCAGGGGACTGGTAAAGGAAGTTGCTTCAATCATAGGTGTTTTTGCAGGTTATTATGCTGCATATACATATTACAAACCCACGGGAAAATACCTTTCCCAGTGGATTGGAAATCCATCCTACCTGGATATCCTGAGCTTTATATTACTTTTCTGTGGTTCTTTTATTGCAATCAGCCTGTTGGGAATATTGCTGAAGAATCTATTACGTATTGCATTTCTTGGATGGGTGGACAAGCTTGGTGGTGCAGCTTTTGGCTTTTTAAAGGGGATGCTCATCATTACAGTTTTACTGGTAGCACTTACCACCTTTATGCCCAAGGGATCGCCCCTTGTTAGTAAATCACAGCTATATCCGCACGTGACGATGCTTTCTGAAGTTATGATAAAGTTCGTTCCGCCGGAGATGCGTAAAATGTTTGACGATAAAATTAAGGAATTGAAAAAAACTTGGAACAAACACAGCAAAAATCTACCAAATCCAAAGGATCTGAAAGCTCCGAAAATGCCGAAAATACCCGGAGCCGATGCAGCCAAACCGGAACCACCAAAGCCAGAGAAACCAGCGGACAACTAGAACGGCTTGAGCAGATAATAGCAGTCTTGAGAGGTGAGGGCGGATGTCCATGGGACATCAAGCAGACACCTGAATCCATGACTGTATATCTGATTGAAGAGGTGTTTGAACTAGTTGATGCCATTGAAAGCGGCAATCCTGAAAAGGTTCTTGAAGAGCTTGGAGATGTTCTTTTTCAAGTGGCTTTTATTGCCGGAATCTTTAAGGAGCGAAAGCAATTCACCCTTGATGATGCAGCACAGACCGTTAATGAAAAGATGGTCAGGCGACATCCTCATGTTTTTGGTGATGTGAAGGTTGAAGATGTTGATGAAATAAAAAGGAACTGGCACAAAATCAAGATGAAGGAAAAGGGAAACCTGGCTATTGAATCTGTTCTTGATACTGTTCCGCGGAACCTGCCTGTTTTTCTGCGGGCGTACCGGCTCCTTGAACGGGCTGCAAAGGCAGGGTTTGACTTTAAAGAGATCGGCCCTGGAGTTGAAAAAGTTGATGAAGAAATGGCAGAGTTTAAGAAAGCTCTCAGTTCTGGTGATTCAGCACAGACAATGGATGAGCTTGGCGACCTGGTTTTTGCCTTAATAAATGTGGGTCGACTTGCAAAGGTGCATCCTGAAAGGGCGCTGTCCGGGACTGTAGGGAAGTTTGAAAAGCGATTTCGCGGGTTGGAAAAAAAAGCTGCTGATGAGGGAACAAGTATCGGATCAATGAGCCTGGATGAGATTTTGAAGGTTTGGAATGAGATGAAGTAAAATGATGCAGGGAAAATAAAAATGATAGCAATAATAGAATATGATGCAGGTAATCTGACGAGTGTTGAGCGGGCCCTGAAAAATCTTGGACTGGAGTGTGCGATAACAAAGGACCCTGAGGTTGTTGAACGTGCCGACCGTGTGATATTTCCGGGTGTGGGAGCTGCTGGCTCTGCAATGGAAAGCATTAAGAGAAACGGAATGGACAAGGCCCTGAAAAATACTCTGGATTCAGGTAAACCGCTTTTGGGGATCTGCATCGGCACCCAGATTATTATGTCGAGCAGTGTGGAAAATACTACTGATTGCCTTGGATTTATCAAAGGGAAGACTGTGATGTTTCCCAAAAAAATGGAAGCAGAAGAGGGCGGTTTTTTAAAGATACCCCACATGGGCTGGAACAGCGTGATACCTAAGAGTGGCGTTGTGCACCCGGTTTTAAAGGGCATTAAAGAAGAAGATGAATTCTATTTTGTGCACAGCTATTTTCCTGAGCCTGAAAACTCCTTTGATGTTCTGGCCGAGACCGAGTATGGCGTGAGGTTTGCTTCTGTTGTTGGCAGGGGCAACCTGATTGCTACCCAGTTTCACCCGGAAAAAAGTGGAAATCCCGGACTGAGGTTTTTGAAAAATTTTGCAGAATGGGACCCGAAAAAAATAGAAAATGATGACAGGGCAGAAAATGACTTTGTTCCCAATGAAAATGCAGTGAGCAATTTTGTTGCGAGTAATAAGTATGTAAACACCCTCAGCAGGCGGATAATTCCATGCCTTGACGTGAGGGAAGGCAGGACAACAAAGGGCATCAAGTTTAAAAATAACGTTGATATTGGCGACCCGGTTGAGATGGCAAAACTTTATTACGAAACCGGGGCAGATGAGATAGTTTTTTACGACATTACTGCATCCCATGAAAAACGTAACATCATGATAGATGTTGTCAGGCGGGTTGCTGAGACAATCTTCATACCCTTTTCTGTGGGCGGTGGTATCCGCACAAAGGAAGACATGCGCGATGTGCTTCTGGCTGGTGCAGAAAAGGTGAGCGTTAACTCTGCTGCCGTGAAAAATCCAGGCATAATTTCAGAAGGGGCAAAGGCCTTTGGCAACCAGTGCGTGGTGCTTGGCATGGATGTAAAATATGTTGGGGAAAAGCAGGGCATCCCCTCTGGCTACGAGATCGTGATAAATGGCGGCAGAACCTACATGGACATTGATGCTCTTGAATGGGCAAAACAGGGCGAGGATCTTGGTGCTGGCGAGATCTGCCTTAATTCCATAGATGCTGACGGCACAAGGGATGGCTACGAACTAAACCTAACAAAAATGATTTCTGAAAATGTGTCGATACCTGTTATCGCATCTGGCGGGGCTGGAAAACCAATCCACCTGCGGGATGTGCTAAAGGATGCAAAAGCCGATGCAGCCCTTATCGCCTCAATGGTGCATTATGGCGATTATACAATGGGCGGCATCAAGGACTATCTTGATGCAGAGGGAGTAAAGGTCAGAAAAACCTGGTAAGATTAAAGGTAGTGTTCAATATTGTGTGTCACCACTTTTTTTATGAACTTCCTTTTCAATCACTGTGTTGAGCTTTTTGATGACTGTATCCGGTACTTTTTCACTGCACAGAATATATCGTTTTTCTCCCCTGGGCATATTTGAGAAGGTTATGTATTTGAAATCCGTTTTCGGCAGGCCCGAGGTCATGATAAGATTGTCAGCCTCTTCTGGCGCAATAAACAAATAATCCGCACGTCTTAAATGGATATGTATCAACATTCTATTATTTTCCACGGTCGTTTCTTCTTTGGCTGGTTTATATTGAGCAATTTTTTTGTCTAAAAAGCTACCATAGGAATAGCCGGATTTAACCTTCAGTACAATACTTGGATCTGACAGTGCCTTGTCAACAGTCATTCCGCTATACAGCTTTTTGTTATCTGCCCTTGCCAGCGCAATTTGCGGTTTATCCTGATAGATACTCATGGTGTATTTTGCAAACTTTTCACGCTCTGGATTTTTAAACCATCCAACAAGGCAGTCACACCCCTGATTGATTTCCAAAAAATACATTTGGCGTTTGGATGGTGTGATTTGCCATTTATAAGGGATTTCAGCCACTGTAAACGCCTGACTTGCCGGGGTTGCCGTAAGCCCTTTTGCTCCTTGAGGAGTAGTTTTGAGGTAGGGGGGTCTTTCATTGTAATGAAGGGTTATTACTTGACAGTCATCAGCAAGACATGACAGTGCAGAAGAAAATATCAGGAATGGTGCACACACATATGTCACAAGATTGAATAAATTTTTCATGATGCACCTCAATACAGTCTAACAAAGAGTTTTCAGCAGAAATACATGTAAATCAAAATTAATAATCAGGTTTGAGTTTTGAGTGGCAGACACAATAATATAGCTAATAATCAGATTCTACTTATCAAAAAAATTTATTTAAATATCCATAT
>JAOZSB010000218.1 GCA_029939895.1 Desulfobacterales bacterium | reverse complement strand
GTGTGTACTTAAAATTTTGTATTGATAAATCTATTCACCCTTTTATATTCAAAATACAGGTTATACAGGCTTGACGCAACAAGTCAATATTTAATTATGGCTAACAATTTCAATGGATTTCAAAAAAAAATCAACCCCTTTTTTTGACAGATTGTAAAATGACACAAAGTGTTAAATTATAATAACAAAATGGTGTTTATGTCTGCCCTGGATTTAATTTTTCACAAATATAAGGTGGAAAAATTTATATTAACCTTTTTAAATATGCTCGCTGTATGAGCTATTTTTTTTAAAAAAATCTTCCATGGTGCCATCCTGGTTATAATATTATGGTCTCCAATGCGCCTTGAACCTGATGTAAGAAATAAGGATATCTGGGACATGCTAACTGGGTATTGGACAGGCCCGAAAAACTGGCCCTTGTAATATTCAAACACTCCCCAAACGAAAGCCAGCCAGAGAGTTTGTTAAAATCAGCGTGTAAATGTGATGAATTTTCAGCAGTCCTGAATCGAAAAATTACAAATCCTGTCAAATTTACTCATTAAGTTGACTTTTCTAATACCTGTCTGCTAAGATGAATACTATGAAATCTGGATGGATAGTAGAATTTTTAGACCGCCAAAAAATAACATCAGCTATTGTGTTGGAAGATAAGGGACAGAGACTCAAGGTACTGACCGAGGGGAACAGAGAATTAAATGTTTCCGCTGGCAGGCTTTCCCACGCCTCTGGTTCGCCCAGGCTGGACATCACGATCGGCAGGGATTCCCTCGTCGAAATTTTGAAGCAGCGGGTGGAAAAGCGAAATGAGCTTGCAAGCCTGGTGGATGTTTTTGAACTTTGGGAAACACTTAATGAGGAAAACCAGTGGTTTAGCCTTGAAACCATGACCGGGCTGTGCTTCCCGAATGAGCAAGGAGGAGATCAGGAGTCTGCGGTCATACGGGCTTTATTTAAAGATCGCCTCTATTTTAAATTTAAACCAGAACGGTTTTTTCCAAACTCCCTGGAGCAGGTCGAGAAAATTTCCGCCCTGATAGAAGGAAATGAGCAAAGGGAAAAGCTCGTTGATGAGGGGCGGCGATGGCTAAAGACTGTTTTGAGCAATGGTGCCTCCCCGTCGAACGAAATTTGTCAGCCTGAGATAATTGAAATATTAAAGGACTACTATATTTTTGGCAAGGAGTCCGGGCGCTATCAAATGGCAAGGTCAATCGTTTCTGCCGCAGGCACTGACGGAGAAAGCGGAATCTTCAAAGCCCTGGTCAAGGCAGGGGTCTGGGATGAAAATGTCAATCTCGACTTTGTCAGGTTTAATGTGCCTGTTGATTTTCCAGCCAGTTTGACAGACAAAGCATTAAAATCAGCCAGCCAGCAGGGCAGCCTTGAAAAAGACCTGAACAGGATAGATTTGACCGGCCTGGATACCATGACAATTGATGGTCAGTCCACACTTGATTACGATGATGCCATAAGCCTTGAGGATAAGGGTGACTATTATCTTCTGGGAATTCATATTGCAGATGTTGCATATTATGTTAAGCCGGGAGACCCCATTGACCGTGAAGCTCTCCACAGGGGAAGCTCAATATACACCCCGGACAAAAAAGTCCCCATGCTTCCAAAATCCTTTGCAGAGGATATATGCAGCCTGAAAAAAGGCCGCCTGAAACCATGTATCAGCACAATGGTCAGGATCGACAAGGCCTGCAATATAATTGACTGGGAGGTTATGGCCTCTACTATAATCGTTAAACGGCAGTTAAGCTATTATGATGTAAACCTTTCTGCGGATACAGACCCGGAAGTGGGCGTGCTTTGCAGTATTGCTGAAAAATTCCGAACCTGGAGGCTTAACCACCAGGCACTTCAAATAACACTTCCTGAGATAAATGTCTGGATAAATGATAAAAATGAAATATCAGTAAACAGGATCAACCGGGAAAGTCCTGGAAGGCTCCTGGTTTCTGAAATTATGATAATGGCGAACTGGATCATGGGGACGTTTTTGGTTGAAAATCGTCTCCCTGCGGTTTTCAGGGCGCAACTGGAGCCGAAACAACGGCTTTATAAGGGAATGGATGGTTCGCTTTTTCAAAACTGGATGCAGAGAAAACGCCTGAGCAGGTTTATGCTTAATTCCAAGGCACAGCCTCACTCCGGCCTTGGGCTTGATGTTTACGTTACTGCAACTTCGCCGATTCGCAAATACTATGACCTCTTGACCCAGCGCCAGCTAAGGGCTGCCCTTGGGTGCGAAGAACCGCTTGCTGCGGAAGAAGTCGATATTATTATGCAGAAATTGCAGGAACCCATGCGTACCGTAAGCAAGATCCAGTTTAACCGCCAGAGATACTGGATACTCAAACACCTGGAAGGACGGCGCGGTGAACGGGAAGAAGCAATTGTCATGGATCATCGAAAAAACAACTGCACGGTTCTTTTGCCCAACTATATGATTGAATGTCCCCTGCCGTTTTCCTCCGGCATGACCGTAAATCAGGAGGAGATGATAAGGGTTACACTGCAACACATAGACGCACGCAAAAACGTGTTTGCTGTATATATGAGCTGAAAAAATTGCTATGAAATCCGCAGTATTATAAAAAACAGCAGCCCATGATAGTATCCCAAAATACTACCGTGAAAAAAATTCGCTTTAAATTTTAGTTTCTTGAAGGTTTAATATGTTTATGTTTTTTTAAATATATTCTTTTCTTCAAACTTAAAATTTTATGTGCTACATGAAATTATGCAGGATATGGAAACCTGCATTATGGAAAATTGATAAATAAAAAAACAAGGCACGATTTTATTTGGAATAATTGTTTTCTTCAAAAAAAAACTTTATAACAGGTGGTAATATATTTTGAAATTAAAACATGCAACTGACATTATCATCCTTTTTATCAGTATTCTTTTCACGCTTTTTCTGGGTGAGATGATGATCCGCATTGTCTTTAACAAGAGCATGGATTTTGACATGGAGATGTGGAAGTACGCCACCCAGGTGAAGATTCCCCTTGCAGACCCCCTTGACGGGCATGACCACGAGCCTGGAAAAGAGGCGTATCTTATGGGCAGCGATGTTAAGATAAATTCGCAGGGACTCAGGGATAAGGAATACTCCCTGAAAAAACCAGACAATACCTATAGGATCGTTGTGATAGGGGATTCAATAACCTTTGGCTGGGGCGTGGAACAGGAATTTACTTATCCTGACGTGCTGGAGAAAAAACTTAATGAAAAACCACCAGCCGGGTTTCCTGCAAATGTTAAGTATGAAGTGCTCAATCTTGGCGTGGGCAACTATAACACATTTCAGGAAGTAAGGCGCTTGAAGAGAATTGGCTTGAAATATAATCCAGACCTGGTTTTGATGGGTTTTTTCATAAACGATGCCGAGCCGAGCCTGGATAACAGGGGCGGGTTTTTGATAGAAAACTCATATCTCTTTGCCCTGGTGACCACAAGGATCAGGACTATTAACGTGTTTGGCGAGCAAGGCCTGACATATAATGATTACTACTCAAGCATGTTTAAGCCTGAGCAAAGGGGCTATATAGACATGCTCAATGCTTTTGGTGATTTGAAAAAAATTACTGATGATAAAAATATTCCAGCAGCAGTTTTTTTGATTCCAGAGCTGCACGACTTGAGTGACTCATACCCCTTTGCGGAAATTCACAGGGGCGTGATTAAATCTATTGAAGAAAAAGGACTCCCTGCCTTTGAGCTGTTTCCCTATTTCAGAGGATATACGCCCGAAGAAAAGTTGTGGGTCTCATATAATGATGCGCATCACAACGCTGAGGCCAATGCCCTGCTGGCAAAGGGAATATATGAGATCATGGACAAGGGGCTGGTCAAGCCGGCTAAATAACTGCCTTTGCCCTGTTGACGGGAAAATAAACACTGGTTTATCAGAGAAGGACAATAATGAAAGAAACCGCAAGAAAATATTTTGTAATTCTTCTAAATGCCGGAATTCTGGTTTACGTGGCATTCATTCCTGCCCTGATATTAACCGGCGGATTTGAGATTAAATTACTTGGTTTGAATATTATCCATTTTTCCAGAATTTTCGAAACCCTGATTCCTCTTGTGTTTCTAAGAATATTTATAGCAATTGACTGGAAAGATTTTATACTGCTGATTGTAACGGTAGTTGTGTGCATTGGTTTTTTTGAGATTTCACTTCGCATATGGAACCCCATGATTGCAAGGCCGGTAAGCTCGCAGATCCACAGAGCTTCCGATATTTATGACTGGGAGCTTATTCCGAATTCATCGGCTGTGGGCGGACAGATGGGCGAGGAATTTAAAATAAACTCCGAGGGAATCCGGGGGAACGAGAATGAACTAAAAAAGTTGCCCGAAGTAAAAAGAATAATATGCATTGGAGGCTCTTTTACTTTTGGCGTGGGTGTTGATATTGAAGAGACTTACACCAAATATATTAAAAAAATACTTGAAGAAAAAGGAAGTAAAGTCGAGGCAAGCAACTACGGTGTCATTGGCTACAACATGTGGCAGTACGTTGAGACCCTCAAGAGAAAAGTGCTTAAATTCAATCCAGACATCGTAACAATAGCCCTTTCGCCCGATGATCTTGCCGGCTCGCTTCCGCCATATGACAATCCTGACTGGAAAGGCTCAAATCCTTTTGCAGGCGGGGACCACGGACTGGCAGGCAAATCATATTTTTTCAGCTTTATAAATAACGTGGAAGCAATTGTAGAATCCAAAATCAGGTACAAAAGAGGACTCGGTTATTTAAAAGGGATCGAAGAAAGACAGGCCGAATTTACTCCTGAGAACACCGATGATTATACAGTGCAGATCATGTACGGGAATATAAAGGAACGACACAGGAAGAACTTTAAAACCGCATTAAACAAGATTAAAAATATTGTTGATAAAGCCGGGATTAAGCTCCTGCTTTTCCAGATACCCGATGCAGCCCAGCTAAACAACCCGCCAACCCAGAAGGTGAATCAATTTTACAAACAGGTTTGCAAAGATGTCGGGGTGGAGTATTTTGATCTGACTCCTGTGGTGGAAAAAAAGGATAATCTTCCAAGCCTGTATCTTTTTCCCATAGACGCACACGCAAGTGTTGATGGGCATCGGGTAATGGCAGAAGCTATCGCAGGCAGGCTCGTGGAGCTTGGATATTTGAAGTAAAAAAAAGATAAAACCAGCATGGAGGCTATTGACCTTTTTTGATAGTTTTTTTGCTTATTTCATAGCCAGATTTTTTGGATAAACAAATTAAAAATGTTACGAAAAAAAATTAGTTTACTGTGAGTTTTTTACTTATTTTATAACCAGACCATTGATATAAATTAAGCAATTGGCTTCGATAAAAAAAATCTAAGTTTACCAGGAGAGAGAAATGATTAAGACCGAAATTAAGGACAACATTGTAATCGCGACCCTTGAGTACGGGAAAACAAACTCTGTCACCATGGAGACCCTTGAAGGTATTCGTAAAATCGTGGATGACGTAAACAAGCAGGAAGAACTTCTCGGCATAGTACTTACCGGTGCGGGCAAGATGTTCTCCAGCGGGTTTGACCTGCCTATGTTTCTTAACTTGAATGGCATTGAAGAAGTAATTGAGTTCTTTAAGCTGGAAGAAGAAATAATGCATGAATTCTTCACATGCTCAAAGCCGGTAGTATCCGCCATCAACGGGCACTGCGTGGCTGCTGGTGTGATTTTGTCATGCGCAGCAGACTACCGCATAGTGACAAATCATCCAAAAATCAAAATTGGAATGAGCGAAATAAAAATAGGACTCCCCCTGTCTGTGGCCCAGGCTGCAATTGTACGCTTTGGACTCAACGACGACAGAACCTACAGGGACGTAATGTATTTTGCCAATATGTATAACGTGGACCAGGCAAAAGAACTCGGCATTGTGGACGAAATCGTAGAGGCAGATCAACTTATCCCGCGGGCCATGGAGCTTGTGAAAATGTGGATAAACACCCCGGGCAGACCCTTCATAAAAATCAAGGAGCTTGCAAGAAAAGAAGTAGCCGACAGGATCAAAGTAGACATTGCCAACGCAGACTGGAACAAGAGCCTTGCCTGCTTCCAGGCAACCGATGTCCGCCAGACCCTGGAATTCATCCAGTCAACAATGGCATAGTACATCGTTCAACAGCTTTTTTTAAAAATTTTCCACAAGAAATTTGAGCAGACAAAGGACACGAAAAAGTACTTTTTAAAAGTATTTTTTCGTGTCTCTTCATGTTTTATAAGGACAGGCTTATTCCTGGCTCATGGTTAGTACTTTAAAGAGCATTTCTTAAATTCAGTGGAGTCTCGTGTAATAGCTATTGTGTCCCACAGTTTTTCAGAAAATTTCTGGTTTTTTTTCACAAATTGATGAGACAGCATTAAATAATATGGCTTGGATTTAAGGGGAGGGTGCAGTTTTACAATATTGCTGAATTCTGCATGATAAAGTGCCAGAAGAAAGTCGCCTGCTGACTCCAGGGCGGCAACACCGTCTATACGCCCCCTGGCCAGCTTGCTGAAATTGGTTTTTGTGCTTACTGTTTCTTCAACCTTGATTCCCATTTTTTCTAAATCGCCAATAATTGAAAACCCCAGTGGTGCGCCAATCGGCTGTTCCAGATTGAAAAGAATTTTCCCGTTCCACGTTACAGGAGAACCCTTATGTTTATATAAAACATAGGTGTTTGAATAACTTTTTCTGGAAGGGTCTATCCTGCCGTCTTTTAACGGGTAGAGACCGTATTGCAGCCTTTCGGGCTTGAAGCTGGCATTAAACAGCCCATCAATTTTTCCATGCTGCAGCATATGCAAACCCCGTTTCCAGGGTACTCTCATCAACTTTACTTTAAGGTCAAGCTTGCTGGCTGCAAGCATAATAAGCTCAACTGCAATACCCGGCTTTTGCATATTGATTACATCGCCGTGGCCTGTTTGAAATGGATAATTGGTTGTATTCTGATATGCAAGCAGCATTTGCTCTGGCCTGGCATAAGCATCAAACGCAAGCAAAGTAAAAAAAAATATAAAAAAAATAGCTGCCAAGGTTTTATTCTGCACAATTCCTCCAGGAGCATTGAGCTTTGACATTGTTCGGCAAATTTGATGAGCTTGTTCTGACTAAGCATTATAAGGATTTAAGACAATAATATCACATATGTAATTTATTATCAAGTTTTCTATAGAGTAGTGTTATGCAGCGCAGGCACTTAAATGCTTTTGCATTCTCATTTGCATAACTGTTTGACATTAGTAAAATTGAAATGTAGGGTATGCCATACAATAATAGGAGGGTAGTGTGAAAAAAAGTTCATTCTGCAAGCCATGTATTTTACTATTTGCAAT
>JAOZSB010000217.1 GCA_029939895.1 Desulfobacterales bacterium | reverse complement strand
TTCGTTAAGGGCTATGCTGTAGCCTCTTTTCCATGGATATGTCTTTATGTCGGTGTGCAATCCCAGTATTTTTATAATGCGTTTTACAACTTCTACAGAAGGCCCAACCAGTTGCCCGTTTTCAACATAATTCAAGGGCGGAAAATCCTCGGTCAGTATAATAACTTCTGTTTGTGCAAACAAACTGTTGAACCCGGCCAGCAGTGCCATTAAGGCATAAACAGCAATTCTTTTCATATGTACTTCTTCTCCATCCGTGCAAGTAAAACCAATAGAACTCAGATATGCCTGCTCAGGCATTTACAATATTTTTGCTGCCGATAGTTACCGGCATGGGTCTATTTAAATTTGGGCATCATGGAACCATAGCCATATTTGTCAAAAATCTTCTTAATGGTTCCATCTTTATACAATTCATCACGGGCCTTCTGCCACTTGTTAATCAAATCGTTTCTAGTTTTTTTGTTAAAAGCAATATACAAAATAGACTTTTTTATCACAAATACTTCTTCAAATTCATCGATTTCAATTCCAGCTTTTTGGGCTAAAATCAAGGGCGTGACTGTGCTTGTATACCAAAGGTCAATCCTGCCGACATTCAATTTTTTCATGCTGTGTTCCGGCTTAATTGCAGAATCCAGATTTGTAAAGCCCTTGCTTTTTAAGAATTCTTCGCTGGCACCGCCCATTTGCACGCCAACGCTGTAATTCTTTGCATCTTCCAGGGTTTTCAATTTTATATGGGAACTTTTGGCAGCAAAAAGCACATATCTTTTTTCAGCCAGGGGACCTACCCATTTAAATTCTGATTCTCGTTTTGGAGTCTTTGTGGTTGAGAACAGGCAGGTATTGTTTTCATGAAAAGTTTTGCTGTAGGCCCTTTTCCAGGGGTAGATTTTAATTTCGTTTTTTAGCCCAAGCTTCTTTTGTATCTCCTGCACAATCTCGACAGCAGGTCCCACGGGCTTATCAACAGCAACAAAATTTAATGGAGGAAAATCCTCCGTGAGTATAACGATTTCTGTTTGGGCAAATAAATTGCCAGCACCAACCACAAACAACATCAAAATAATCAGGAATAGTTTACGCATAATTATAAATTCTCCTCATAAACTTTAATGTCTTAACTAAACGATATTTTTGGTTATTCTAAGCTTTGACTGTTAAATACTCAAAAAAAATCCTTTTGTGATTCCCTCTGGGGCCTCAAAATATCCCATTAATTATTATCAGGCATCATTGCTTCTAATTTGTATTTTGCAAAAATCGTCTTTATGGTTCCGTCTTTTATCAGTTCATCATATGCGTCCTGCCATTGTTTAATTACATCGTTCGATGTCTCTTTATTGAAAGCAATGTAAAGCTTTGTTTTTTTCAGGGATATACCTTTATGTTGTTTTTGACTCCAAGCTTTTGTTTAACAGCCAGAACAGTATCAACCGAAGGCCCAAGCAGCTTCTTATTTTCAATGTAATTTAGTGGGGGGTAATCCTCGGTCAGCATGGCAATATCTCTTTGAGCCGCCAAAACAGCAATATTGATTATCAATGGCAAAACAGCAGCAATGACTATCTTTTTCATATACTTTACCCTGATTGCTTAAATTTTTGAATCCACACTACTATTTTTTATAAAAAATAACAATAGAAAAATTTTTTTTCTATTAAATATCAAAAAACAAGACAGAATAGAATTGTGCTGAAATTTCATGCGGTTTCTATTGGGTATTTATAGCATATTAAGTGCGGTTTGAGCTATCTGCTGGAGAGGAACAATCTTATCAACCCCGCCCTGTTTAATGGCTTCCTTGGGCATCCCGAAAACCACGCAGGTTTTTTCATCCTGGGCTATGTTTTTTATGCCTGCTTCCTTCATTTTCACCATCCCGGCTGCACCATCAGCACCCATTCCAGTCAAAATAATTCCAAGGGCGTTAACTCCGGCATATTTTGCAACGGAATTAAACAGGACATCGGCAGCAGGTCTTTGATGATGAACAAGCGGGCCCTTTTTGACATTGACGTAATATCTTGCGCCGCTTCTTTTTAGAAGCATATGGAAATTACCCGGTGCAATAAGCACTTTTCCATTTGTAACAGTATCGCCATCTACTGCTTCCCTGACATGCATTTCGCATAAAGAATCAAGCCGTTCGGCAAAGGACTTGGTAAAATTTGCAGGCATATGTTGAACCACAACAATTCCAGGTGAACTGCGGGGCATGGCAGTAAGTACTTCCTTGAGGGCTTCTGTGCCGCCGGTTGATGCACCAATGGCAATAATTTTGTTTGTTGTTGCTGCAAGAGCGGCACTTCTGAGCTTGGCTTTTACAGGGGTTGCCACAGATTTTTTGTTTACAGAGACTCTTACCTGGGCAGCACCTCTGATTTTGTCGGCAAGCTGAATGCTCATATCGCCAACAGAATAGGCTGCCGAAGGTTTTGATATGACATCAACTGCTCCCTCTGAAAGAGCTTCCAATGCCAGCGTGCTGCCCTTTGTGGTAAGGGAGCTTACAATAATAATCGGCACAGGAAAATATCGCATCAATTTTTTCAGAAAGGTAATTCCGTCCATGCGGGGCATTTCAATATCAAGGGTAATCACGTCCGGCTTGAGTTGAACAATTTTGTCTCTGGCGACAAAGGGGTCTGGCGCAGTGCCGATCACCTCAATATCTTGTTCCTTAGAAAGTTCCTCGGTGAAAACTTTTCGGACAACGGCAGAATCATCTACTACAAACACTCGAATTTTGCTCATATTAAGCAAGTCCTATTTTTGCGGCCCAAGGGGAAAAAGGGCGGCAAAACCAATATAAGAATCGGATAAAAATACTTCCGATTTAAATGTTAAGTAAAAGGCAGTACAAATAAAATATCATTTTAGCCTGCATGCTGATATTATTTTGAAAAAACTCCTTTCAGAGCAAGGGAGCCGTCTATGGTTTCTACCAGTATAAAAACTTCTCCGCTGGCATCGGAACCAGACTCGACTGTTTCGGCAATATCTACAACTTCGGGAATGCCAAGATTATAGACACTTTCCGGATCCAGACAGCTAAAGGTGTTCCCGGCAATCATATTGGTTAATTCTTTAATGGTTCCTTCCTTAAACTCTGCTGTTACCTGATCCTTTTCAATGCCCATAAAGTTTTCGGCAAAGGTATGTATAATGGAATCAGGGATTGCAAAGTTAAACCACCCCTTCAAAGGCCCGTTAAAGTCAAGCCTTGTAGCCATCAACGACTCATCTGATGCTTCAATGCACTCCTTCATGTTCCCGGTATAATCGAACTCCAGGGACATGAAAAACATGGTTTCGAGGACCTCAGAAATCGAGGTCGTCATCGCCTCCTTCAAACTCATCTTCGCTGTCATCTGACATTTCTCCTAGAATTTCCGCAAGCTTCTTTCTTATCAGTTCTGGCGTGAAAGGTTTTTTCACATAACCAGCAGCACCCTGTTCCATAAATTCTTCGATTTTTTTCTGGCTTCCTTCAGTTGTGACAACTATTACAGGAATTGCACTCAGCACATCATCTTTTTTCATTTCCTTGATGAGATCCAATCCGTTCATATCCGGCATATTGTAATCAGTTACAACCAGGTCAAGCCAGTTGTCCCTCAACTGCACCAGTGCATCCTGGCCGTTTTCTGCTTGAAAATAGGTTGCAGCACCGTATCCCGAAGCTCTGATTGTCTTAATAATAACAGCCCGCATGGGCATTGAATCATCAACAATAAGTATGTTTACAGCCATGTACTCCCCTTACGCACTCAAATCGGTTTTAAAAATTATAAATATGCTCAATGGAATTCTTTAAAACAGTCCTATTTAAACATCCATGAGTTCATCAATTTTCTGCATTTTTTCACCAAAACCAGCGATAAGTTTTTGCAGATCCTTCTGGCTTATATTCAGCTTTTTCAGGACATCCTTATGGAACCTGTATGCAAGTCCATCAAAGCCGACACCAACACCCATCATCATGCAGACCGTATCCGCAAGGTAGACAATAGAAGTATCTACACTCTTTTTTGATGCCTCGGTCGGCAGGTGATGGTTCATGATAATCCTTACCATCTGCGGTGAAAACTTCCATTGTTTTGCTATGATCCCGCCCAGCTCGGCATGATCCACGCCTATGACTTTTTTTTCTGCCTCCCGAAAGCTGAGATCATTATTTTCCACCAGACTGTTTATCTTGGCAAAAGAGTCCCCCACAAACCTGTCAAGCACAACCTTGCCAATATCCTTGAGCAAAGCAGCAGTATAAATCATATGCTTTGACTTCAGGTTTTTCATGCCTGCAATATCCTTTGCGATAATTGCACTTGATACTGCATACCGCCAAAGGTCGCCTTCGTTAAGACCGTAGCCCTGCTGGCCATTTTTCAGGTTTTCAGAACCACACTTTAAAAGTACAATATCCAGGATCTGATCAATACCCACAAAGGAGATTGCATCCTGAACAGATTCCACCTGGTTGGGCAGTCCGTAGGCAGCCGAGTTACACACCTTTAAAATACTGGCTGTAAGCAGAGGATCAAACTTTATAACATCTGCAAGATCGCCCATGGAGGTGTTCGGGTCTTCTATCAGCTTCATTATCTGGGTTGCCACTTTAGGCATTGGCTTTAACTCGGCAACATCTTTTAGCAGGCTATCGATAATTTTCATATCTCAATCTCCCCCTTGCCGCCAATTTTTATATTGGTTTTTCCAGTGGCAAGATTAAGCCTCACGGTTTTGTTGGTATTGCCACCTATCTCTTCATGATCAACCATTACATTATTTTTCCAAAAAATCTTTCTAACAGCAATATGGTTCCTTTTGCCGATATTAAAAAACCCCTTCTGGTCAAGAATCTGGGCTGCACCAGCAACGACTATTTTCATCCGCTGCTTTTTTGCCCCAAGTTTGTAAGCTGATTTAAAAAGAGCCGGTATTCCGGTATCAGCAAACATAAAGGGATTTGCTTTTGCTTTCATTTCATCAAGCTCCGACTCTGGAAGCATATAATGCAGTAAACCACCTACCTTAACCGCAGGATCATAAATTGATATACCAATACATGATCCAAGAGAATAGGTAACAATGGTTGTACCAACATCATTACTGACTTTCATGTCCGCTACACCGACTATTATATTCACTTGGAGAATCGCTCCGTATTATCGATTATCAGACAGGCGAAAAAGACCGTCCATATCCAGAATCAACCCAACCCTGCCATCACCGAGGATTGCGCCACCAGCCAAGCCCTTAACACCACGCAAGGATTCTCCCAGGCTTTTTATCACAACTTCCTCTTTGCCCAAAAGTTCATCCAGCAAAATGCCCCGTTGTTCATTTTTGTTCTCAACCGCCACCACAAGGGCATCCCAGGGGTCTATCTTTGTGTCATCCAGCCCAAACACTCTGTTAAGGCGCAACAGCGGCATCAATCCGCCCCGCACCTTTACCATCTCGCCCTCGCCCTTTACAGTAAAGCAGTCCTCTTTTTTTGGCCTGAAGGACTCCACCACCGCAATAGCCGGGAGTATAAATCTCTCTGTGCCAACCCTTACTATCATGCCGTCAATAATGGCCAGGGTCAGCGGAAGGCTGATGGCAATGGTAGTACCAGCACCCTCCTGGGAACGGACATTAAGACGGCCCCGGAGTTTTTCTATTCCCCTTTTTACCACATCCATACCAACGCCCCTGCCGGAAACGTCTGTTATCGTGGCAGCCGTGGAAAATCCAGGCTGAAAAATAAGGTCAAATATTTCAGATTCAGAAAGGAGCGACTCGTCGGTAATCAGATTCGACTTTTTCGCCTTTGCAATTATTCTGTCCTTATTAAGCCCCCGCCCATTGTCCTGTATTTCAATTATTATGTTTCCGCCCTGATGAAAGGCTGCAAGGTTGACAACTCCTGTTTCATCCTTTCCTGCTGCCACCCTCTCGTCGGGCTGCTCAAGACCGTGGTCAACGGAGTTTCTTATCATATGAACCATAGGCTCATAAAGCTGCTCCACCACGTTCCTGTCTATCTCTGTTTCATCGCCAGTCATTTCCAGGTTAACTTTTTTGCCGGAACTTCTGGCAAGATCCCTCACCAGTCTGACCATTTTCTGGAATGTGCTTCTGATTGGAACCATGCGCATGGACATGGCAATTTTCTGGATCGTTGAAACTATCTGGCTCAGCTGGTTCAGGTTCTGAAACAGCTTCTGATCTGTCAGCGACTTGATCACAGCGTTCTGCCGCAGCATGGTCTGTGAGATTACAAGCTCACCAGTAAAGTCAACAAGGTTATCAAGCTTGCCGGTGTCCACCTTGACCTGCTGTTCAACGGTTTTCTTTGGTGTGGTTTTTCTCTGCTCCCTCAAGGCACCAATTACTGTCTTGGAGTCAGCAATCTGCTTGTCTACAAGGATCTCTCCAAGTTTTGCATCGGGAGATTCCTTCTGAAAATCTATGGCCTTGGAAAGATCTTCCTGTTCGAGCGCACCAGACTCCATGAGTATATCGCCAAGCCTGCGACTTTCGCCAGATTTTGCCCGCTCTGCCGTCTTTTTTATGCGTTCCCTCAGGGGTGCAGTATCAAGGTCTCCCTCAAGGTTCCCGTCGCCCGCAGCAACATTATCTTGAACAGTGCCGATAAGCCCCTTGAGGACATCCACGGATTCAAGGATAATATCGGTGATTTCGTCATTAATTAAAAACTCATCATTCCTGGCATCGTCAAGAAGGTTTTCCGTAGAGTGGGCAAGCTGGTTAATTGTGTTCAGCCCCAGGAATCCAGAAACGCCTTTTATTGTGTGAAAGGGTCTGAAAATAGAATTTATGGTTTCCTTATCATCAGGAGTCTGTTCCAGTTCTATCAGGCTTAATTCAATGGTTTCAAGACTATCGAGCGCTTCAATCACGAAATCGTTTAAAATCAGAATGTCATCTTCGGTAAGCTCAACAGGTGCTTTTTCAGGTTTTGGCGTTGGTGGTTCTTTGGGTGCAGGATCTGAATCGGGTTCATCAGCTTTTTGAGGCGTATCTGATTCAGTAACAGCCTGGTCGCCTGATGTATATTGAAGTTTTTTATATAAATCCGGTAAGTCTACTGTATATGCTTCATCCCAGAAAAATGAATGGATCATGATTTGCAGGGACTCGGACCCTTCTACAAAGGGTTCAATATCATCGGTTTCAAAAAGAACAAGCTCGCCGATGTATGCTTTTAAGGCATCCATCAAAGTATGCAGGTTGCTGTCTTCAAGTTTGGCGCAACACTGGTTCAACCGCTCAAGAGAGTTAAGTATATCCCCCATCAGAGGAAGGTCTACACCATCCAGTGTCTCGGTCAGGTCGGAAAACAATTCAAGTTCTTTGGATATTTCGTCCATTAAAACCCCTCATGATATTCATTAAAATGTATCCTACGTTTATCGTTGCTTTTTGTCAAACGTAAAGATTGCAAATGTTAGAAGCATGTAATATGTCCTCTTTTATAGCACATGATCTGTCCGGTCG
>JAOZSB010000022.1 GCA_029939895.1 Desulfobacterales bacterium | reverse complement strand
AATAGTGCCCAAATCCAATTGAAATTATTCGATTTTTAACGGGACACTACTGATAAACTCTGTTTTTAAACCTCGTTTCAAAAACCGGCTTTCATATTTTTTTGCAAAGGAGAGTATAAATGAGTCAAGCCTGTCTGCTGAGCTTTCATTATAAAATAAAAAATACGGGGCATGCTCGAAAATCCAGCAGGTTTTTGCCAGAAAAAAAGGCGACTTGATAAGCCTTTCAAGCGGATCTCCCCTGGATTCAACCTTTGCAAGATTTACAATTTTGGGGATTGTTGATTCTGAAATATCATAACCATATTTTTTTGAAGATTTGTACAGTGCAAGCATGGCAATTGCATCATCAGATGAAAAGCCTTTGTCTGTGAGCTGCTTCACGCCTTGGGAGTTATAGAAATCCTTATCTTCCAGAGAGCCTGCAAGAATGCCTTCAACGTCGCCGCCCATTGCGTCAAGATGAGTTTTTGCACTATCTTTTGTGGTCATAATACTTAAAGCCGATACAGTTTCAAAAACACAAGTCATTAACCTATTAGAAAGTATATTATTATAGTAATATAAAATTGAAAAATTTGCAATCTTCATTTATTAATTTGAAGCTTTCATGCAAAATTTTTTATTAAAGTGGTTCACAAAAGCATATTCCGATTGAAGCAATATTGCTGTGAAAGGGCCGGATATACCAGTCCGGGGTGCAAGCTCTGGGAAAATGCACCATAAGAAAAATATCAATAGAGCAAAGCAATTTAATTTTTTTTTAAACAATGCAAAACAATCCCCTTAAAAAAATACTTTCCTGTTATTTTTTATTTGAAAACCCATGAAATATATCTTCCCAAAAGAGGCTTCACAAATCTGGGAAAAACCTTTTTTTAAAACAGCTTGAATTTTTAATAAATGCCAGTATAAGATAAATTTGAATTTTAAACATAAAAGACAGGACAGGGAAGAATGGAATTCAAACAAAAAAAATTTTCAAACTCTACTGTATTTATTTTCGGAAAAGATAAACTCAAATACTCCATTAAAGACAGGGGCGGGAGCAGCACCTTTAATGTAGAGTATGCTGAAATACCCCTTGATCAAAATGAATTTGATGAGCGAAATTCATGGTACAGAAACGTTGGAATTTTTTGGGTCGCCATAGGATTCATGCAGCTATATTTTATGGTCACTGAAGATGCGGGGTTCAAGGTGCCAATCTGGCTTCTTCTGGGAAGCGTTTGTTTTGTTTTCTATTATATCGCACGCACAAGCTATACTGTTATCCCCACAAACTCCGGGAGTGTTTTTGTTATCAAGGATAAAAAACACGATGAGATTTTATCAGAGCTGTATCAACGCAGAAAAGGACAACTCCTGTCATGGTACGGCAAGATCAACCTGGCAAATGAACCTGAAAATGAAATTGCAAAATACCAGTGGCTCTTTGATCAGGAAGTAATAAATGAAGGAGAATTTGAAAGCTATAAAAATGAGGTTTTAGCTCAACTCGGTATCAGCAAGACCATCCACTAAAGCAATCACAGCATTGGTTTTTATTTCACCCTCCCTTGGGCTGGATTGGTTCAAGGGTCAAATATTTTTAAAAAACCGCTTTAAATGCCCATCCACATCCTTATCATTTTTCTCATAAACAAAGATTGTATCTTTTTTGTTGAATAATTCTTAAAACTCAGATTATATTACCTGTTATATAAAGAACAAATTTTTTGCAGCAGGCTATGGAGCCAACAAATAATTGGCCAAAGCCAAAACCATAATACTCAATTATGACCAGGGGGCAAAATGGCAACTATTAAATACAACTCAATCCCGGAAATGTTTCAAAAGCAGGCAGAAAAGTATGGCGACAAGGCATGTACAGCCTATAAAAAAGGCGATGCATATGTAGATGTTTCCTGGTCGGTCATGAACAAAATGGTGAAAAACCTTGCTGCTTTTCTTATCAGAAAGGGAGTTCAACCCCAGGACAAGGTTGCCCTTTTTTCTCAAAACCGCTATGAATGGTGGGTTGTTGACCAGGCTATACTTATAATCGGGGCGGTTAATGTTCCAATATACGCAACCAATTCTGCCGAAGAAACAAGGTATGCCCTTGACCACTCAGACTCGAAAATCTGCATAACCGGCGCACCTGAACACCTTGCCAATGCCCTTACAGCCTGGAACAAGCTTGATAACCTCGGTTTTATTATCGCCATGGACGGTGATATTTCAGGCCTTGAAAAAGTATTTTCCTTTGCCGAAATAACCTCAACCGAGGCATCTGCACATGAGCTTGATGAGATAGACAAAAGGCTCGGCAACATTAAAAAAGATGACCTTGCAACCATCATGTATACCTCCGGCACATCCGGCCCGCCAAAGGGAGTCATGCTGACCCATTCAAATTTCCTTGCCAACCTGCGCCAAATCAATGCTGAAACAACAGGGCTTATTACAGACTCAGATGTCTTTCTTTCATTTCTGCCCCTTTCGCACTCTCTTGAAAGGACATGCGGATACTACATCCCGATGAGCAACGGGGCCAAGGTTGCCTTTGCCGTTGATTTTCCCAGCGTTCCACAAAACCTAACCGAGGTAAGACCAAGCCTCATGGTCAGCGTACCACGGCTTTATGAAAAAGCACATGCCTCGATTCTTTCCAAGGTTTCCAGCGCACCGCCGATTAAAAAGACTTTATTTGCCTGGGCAATGGGCCTGGCCAAAAAAAATCTGCCCTATGTGTGTGAAAGCAAAGCACCCACAGGACTTTTCAAATTTCAGCTCGGCATTGCTGAAAAGCTGATTTTCTCAAAACTTCGTGCTGCAATGGGCTTTGATAATCTAAAATTTGCAGTATCAGGCGGCGGGCCTTTGTCTGTTTATGATGCTGAATTTTTCCTGGGCATGGGCATAAGAATTATTGAAGGCTTTGGCCTCACAGAAACCACTCCCGTCACCAACGTCAACAGACCCGCATTTATCAAGCCAGGCACTGTCGGGCCTCCTGTAATTGATACGGAAGTAAAAATTGCAGATGACGGAGAACTGCTAATAAAAGGGCCACAGATAATGAAGGGCTACTACATGAACCAGGAGGCCACTGACAAGACATTTACATCGGACGGCTTTTTTAAAACAGGTGATATTGGTGCTATTGATTCTGACGACTACCTGTCAATTACTGGTCGAAAAAAAGAAATAATCATCACCTCTGGTGGAAAAAATATTTCACCTCAAAATATTGAAAATGCAGTAAAGGCATCCAGATATATTGAACAGATTGCCTTGATAGGCGATAATAGAAAATACCTGGCCGCCCTTATAGTTCCTTCCTTTGAGGAGGTGGAAGTGTGGGCCGAGGACAACAACATTACCTTTACCGACAACCAGGAACTCGTAGAAAATCCACAGGTGCTTGAACTTTTCAAAACAGAAATTGATAACTACACCACAGATTTTTCAAGGGTTGAACAAATCAGAAAGTTCACCCTGCTCCCCAATGAATGGTTGCAGCAAACCGGCGAGCTTACACCAACACTCAAGCTTAAAAGAAAAATCGTGATGGAAAAATACTCCCAGGAAATTGAGAATATGTTTCCAAAATAGCAGAAGAGCCGCCACGCTTTGCTTTCCATATCTAATCAACCTGGCGGAAGGACGAAAAATACTTTAAGGAGCGTAAAAGCAAATCCAGGTGCATCAAAATACTTTGAGGAGCCTGGAGACTCCCCAAAACACCTTGTGGATCGTGAAGGCTGATTCAGGCATATTTATGCTTTTTTATTTAGCAATATTCACCATCCATGGCTTTGGCATGGCGCTTTAATAAGCCATATTTTTGCTTGACAGTTTTTTGTCAGTTTGACATAGTTTCAACAAATCATTGAGGGTTTATATACCTAGTTTAAAAAATTAATCTTATATGAAATAAATAACGCTTTTTATTGTGTAAATTTGTTTCATAATACCGAAGGAGGAGTACACAATGAGAAAATCTTTAAAACCTGCAACGTTAATTGTGTTGTTTGCAGCAGTAATTTTCAGCATGGGCTTTTTGGCAGGATGCGGTAGCGATGATACTGGCGGAGAAACAAAAGCAGAAGATTATAAACTGGTTCTTAAACTCAGCCATGTTTTCAGCCCAAAAGAGCAACTTACAAAATCTATGGACGCAGTCGCAGCCAGCGTTTTAAAGAAAACTAACGGCGCAATCGAAATTCAGACATTCCCACAGGGACAGATTGCTACCTATAAAGACGGTGTTGAGCAGGTTGTTCGTGGTGCAAACTTTATCTCCGTAGAAGACCCGTCATACCTTGGCGACTATGTGTCGGAGTTTACAGCTTTGGTTGGCCCGATGCTTTACAAAAGCTATGATGAATATGTGGAGCTGGTAAAGGGAAATGTTGTTGCAGACTGGAAAAAGAAAGCAGAAGAAAAAGGCATAAAAGTCCTTTCACTCCATTTTGTTTTTGGATTTAGAAATGTAATCACAAACAAAGTAGTCAAAACACCAGAAGACCTAAAGGGCGTTAAGTTAAGGACTCCTGGCAGCCAGTTGTTTATTAAGACCCTGAATGCAATGGGTGCTACAGCAACTCCACTTCCCTGGGGCGAGACTTTCAGCGCACTACAGCAGGGCGTGGTCGAAGGGCTTGAAGGTTCTGAGTTTACAAATATCGGTACAAAGGTTTATGAAACCGGCATGAAAAATGTTGCTCTGACCCAGCATTTCCTGGGAACCTGCGGCGTTTATATTTCAACAAAAGTATGGAACGACATGCCTGAAAAATACCAGAAGATCGTTGCAGAAGAATTTGCAGTAGAAGCAGACAACATGGTCAGCCTGCTGAAATCCCAACATGCTGGCGTTGTTAAGGAACTTGAAGGACATGGTGTTGTATTTAACGAAGTTGATGCCCAGGCGTTTACAGATGCAACAATTGGTCTTTATGAAACCCTGCCCGGACTCAACAGAACCATGTATGACACAATCCAGGGCGAACTTGCAAAGATAAGAGCTCAATAATATTATTATCATTTCATTGAAGTCACTCTTTGTTCTTAATAATTCCCCGCAGCCTTTACGGCTGCGGGGAATCTTAGGTTCATCTGTCTTCTTGTTTTATTTACGTGCAAGCTAAAAGTCCTGAATATACACAATTCACTGATTTTTCAGCCTGATTTTTGGATCTGATGCGGGTATCAATCTTTAATTTTCATAAAAAAAAAGAGATGTGCATATGCTGAATGGAATAAAATTTTTCATTAAAAACTTCGAAGAGCTGATAAGCGGCTTCTTTCTTTCATTGATGGTTTCAATTGTCATCATGAACGTCATCTTGAGATATGCTTTTAATAAAGGGATTTTCTGGGCAGAAGAAGTTGCGACAATCAGCTTTGTATGGGCGGTATTTGTTGGTGCCAGCGCAACCTACAAGCACAGGATGGATGTTGGAATCGATTTTTTAGTAACCAAAACCCCCCTGACCATGCAAAGCATAATAAAACTGGTTATTGATTTCCTGTTGCTCATTATCAACGGTTACATTTTTTACTTGAGCATTGTTTTTACAAAAATTTCAGCCATAAAACCCACGGCAGTACTTGGCATTTCTTCTGCATTTGTCAACTCAGCCCTGGTGGTTGGCTTTGGTCTGATCACATTTCATACTCTTAGATTTATTGTCATTGACTTTAAATCCATTAAAAATCCAGCGCTGACAGAAGAAACCAGCGGTTAATCGAGATGACCAACCATCAAATAGAAGCAGATTAATTTTTTAGGAGAATCTCCCATGGCATATATACCGGTTTTGATCGTGTTTGCATTATATTTTTCCAGCATTCCAATTGCATTTGCCCTGTTTGCTGCCGCAATATCATATTTTACTTTTATAAATGTTGGAATGCCGCCGGATTTAATACTACAAAAATTTATTACAGCCACTGCATCCTTTCCATTGCTGGCGATTCCCTTCTTCATCATGGCAGGCTCTGTTATGAACTACTCTGGAATCAGCAGCAAACTGATGAAAATGGCAGAGGTCCTCACCGGACACATGACAGGTGGAATGGCGCAGGTTAACATTGTTTTAAGCACAATGATGGGCGGTGTGTCTGGCTCTGCAAATGCTGATGCTGCCATGCAGAGTAAAATTCTTGTGCCTGAAATGGAAAAGAGAGGCTACAGCACAGCTTTTTCATCGGCTGTTACAGCGGCATCCTCTGCGATTTCGCCGATTATCCCCCCTGGAATCAACCTGATTATTTACGCACTTATTGCACAGGTTTCCGTGGGCAAGATGTTTGCAGCAGGATATGTTCCAGGAATCATCATGGCTGCGACAATGATGATTACAGTAACAATAATTTCCAAAAAACGAAACTACATGCCATCCAGGGACAAACGGGCAACCATAATGGAAGTTCTGGTTCAGCTAAAGGAATCCATATGGTCACTTTCCCTGCCCTTTGGTATTATTTTGGGACTCCGTTTTGGACTCTTTACCCCGACAGAAGCTGGCGCAATGGCTGTTCTGGCATCTGTGCTGATAGGATTTTTTATATACAAGGAACTGCACATAAAAGATTTTGTGCCTATCCTGAAGGACACTATTTACGGAACCGGCACAGTGGTTTTAATTATCGTATCTGCCTCGGTTTTTGGTTACTACCTCAACTGGGAACGTATTCCACAAAACCTTACTGCCATGCTCCTTGGTATCACCACAAATAAATACCTGATGCTGGCTATCTTAAATGTTCTGCTCCTGATAATGGGCATGTTTCTTGAGGGCGGAGCAGCATTGATTATCATAGCACCCCTGGTTGTACCAGTGGTCGTCAACCTTGGGGTTGATCCGGTTCATTTTGGAATGGTTATAATTGTTAACATTATGATAGGAGGGGTTACGCCGCCGTTCGGCTCCATGATGTTTACAACGTGCTCTGTGACCAAGGCATCTATTTCTGATTTTGTATCAGAGATATGGCCCTTTATTATAGCACTCCTTGTTGCGTTACTTATAACAACATACATTCCAAGCATCATCATGTTCCTGCCAGATCTGATGTAGGCTTAGGTCACAACAAAAAAAACCAAGGCACACCGGCCCCAGACAAGGGCGGTGTGCCTTTTTTATTTACTGCAACTTTTAAAAAGCATCCAAATAAAAATGCAGGGACTCAATACAATGTGTCCCTGCATTATTTTATTTTTAGCACAGTATCGTGACAGGTCTATACTTCACGCCCGGCCAGGAAGCCCTGCTGGATAGCGTTGATAGCCAACCCGATTTTTCCGGCATCGCCAACGACCTTGAATTCAACGTTACTGCCTTCCAGGATCTCCTGCAATGCGTTATTGGAGCGTGAACCCAGCGCCATCACTACCGTGTCAGCTTTTATTTCTTTTATTTCCTCTGCCTCAACCTTGATTCCGTTTTCTACAATTTCAAGGGCCTTTGTTCCAACCTTGACTTTAATACCAAGGCGGGTCAGGTCTTGAAGCATTCCCCATCTGGTTGATTTTCCAATATCCTTGCCAACCTTGTCTATCATCTCAATGATGGTAACGTTCTTGGTGCCTGTTGATGCGAGTTTATACAGATCCTCCGGCGGTTCTGCCTTATTGACCAGCAGAAACTTTACAGCATCGCCTGAGAGTGTTCCCTTTTCTGCCAAAAACATGGCAGTCTCAACCCCAACTGCGCCACCACCGAGTACAACCACATCATCGCCTGTTATCACAGAGTTTTCGAGCACATCCCACGCCTGAACAACGTGGGGCATGTCATTACCTGGAATTGGCGGTGAAAGCGGCTCAGCACCAGTAGCAAGGATAACAGCATCGGGTTTTTCCGCATCAATAACGGCCTTGTCAACTTCCATGCCGAATTCTACCTTAATATTTCGAATTTCCACCTGCTTATCAAGATCCATGGCAAGTTGAGCAAATTCTTCTCTTCCCGGAGGAGCAGCAGCAAGATAAAGCTGACCACCAAGGTATGCACCTTTTTCATAAAGAGTGACATCATGCCCCTTGTCAAAAGCAGCAATTGCAGCACTCATGCCTGCTGCCCCGCCACCGATTACCATGACTTTTCTGGGGGTATTTGTTTTTTCAATGGCCCATTCTCTTTCACGGCCAGCCAGCGGATTGCACAGACATTCAACAGCCATCAGCTTAAACAGGTTGTCAAAGCAGCCCTGGCCGCATCCAATGCAGTGAACCACCTCATCTTCCCTGCCAAGCTTTGTTTTTACAGGCAGGAAGGGGTCTGCAATAAGGCTTCTGCCCATTGCCACCATATCGCACATGCCGTCAACAATCATTTCACGGGCAATTTCAGGATCATTAATTCTGTGGCTTGCAATTACCGGCACATTCACAACTTCCTTAATGCCCCGTGAAAGATAGGCAAACACGCCCCTGGGAACAGAGGTCACAATCTGCGGAACCCTTGCTTCGTGCCACCCCACGTTTACGCAGATGGCATCTACACCGCTGTTTGACAGTGCAGCAGCATATTCCTTCAGCTCTTCCCTTCCCTGTCCATCCTTCATAAAGTCATTACCGTTCATGCGGACAATCAATGGATAGTCGTCGCCTGTTTCTGCTTTTATCGCAGCCATAACCTCCAGGCCGAAACGCATCCGGTTTTCCATGCTTCCGCCATACTCGTCTTCCCGCTTATTTGTAAGGGGCGACAAAAATTCGCTTATGAGGTATCCAGTACCGCTAAGCACTTCAACAGCATCAAAACCAGCCTTTTTAACCCTGCCGGCAGCCGAAGCAAAGCTGGCAATTGTTTCTTTGATGCCTTCAATGGTAAGCTCCTGGGGAACCTCCCTGGTCATGCGTGAGGCTATAGGCGAGGGCGCAACCGGCTGTTTGCCGTTCAAGAAAAATGAAAAATTATAGCGACCCGAATGGTTAAGCTGAACTATGGCACGTGAGCCATTGTCCTTTATAGCCGATGCAAGCGTTGAAAGTCCTGGAATAAACTCATCTAAATGCGCGCCAATATTTTGGGTATTGCCTGAGACATCATCAACCGTAGCATAGCCCACGGAAATAGCTCCGGCCCCGCCCCTGGCTCGTTCAGCATAAAAATCTGTAATCCTTTGCGTTACTTTAAAGTTGTCTGCCATTCCAAGGTGCATTGCCGGCATGTAGATTCTGTTTTTTATTTCCATGCCGTCGATCTTAATCGCTTCAAATAGGGGATCTTTCATTATGCTCTCTCTATTGTGAGGTTTATGGTTGGTTTAGACATACAAAAGGGGGCATTTGAAACCGCCCCCTTTTGATTTTATCAAATTTTTATTGAGCCAGTTTTAAAATGTTCAACTGGCTCATATTAACTATATTGGTCAAGCAGATTCAGCCGGGTCTTCTTCTTTAGATATGATGAGAAACAGGATAGTCAAAAATACATAACTTCCACCAAGCAGCGTGACACCGACTTCAATACCGTTTTCGTAAGTATAGCCCATTGCAGTAGTAATGGTGAAAATAATCAGGCCGGCAACTATTGGGCCGAGAACCTGTCCCACCCTTTCAACGGCACGATAAACACCCATTGCATTACCAACTCCAATTTCTTTGGTCTCCTTCAAATTCAGGACAAATACAGACTGTGAAGCAAATCCAAATGCACTCGACAGGCTCAGCATGAATATGGCCAGAACCGTTCCGGCAAAGCCTGTGATAAAATGAAATGCCAGAAGACCTATTCCGCCCAGGATACCGCTGATTGCGATGAATGGCTTTTTGCTTTTTGCTCCATCAACAAACCGGCTAACAAGTGGAGCAAAATATATCATAAAAATACCGTAAACCATGAGGGCACGGCCAATATTTGATTGTGCAGTGCCGATCCTGTACAGGTAAATCGGGCTTATATAGTACACAAATGCTACCAGAACGAATCCCGCAGGCATACTGCTCAACACCAGCAGGGAGAAAATATTTCTGCTGAACATATATTTGATGTAACGCATCAGCCCAATTTTTTCCTCTTTTTCCACAACTTCCCTTACAGGCTTTCCATCCTCATCAACCGCATCTGGTTTCTCAAAATATTCCCGCATGAAAAGAAGTACAAAGGGCAGGTTCAGGAGTATAATACCCATTGCAACTATAAAGACAGGAGCGTATCCCATACGTTCTGCAATCATGCCTCCTACTGCACCACCGCAAATACTTCCTGCGTAGATACCGGCAATCAGAGATGAAAGGCCGCGCGCCCTGGTGCTTATAGTAGTTGTATTGAAAATAAAGCCCTGGGCAGCCATCCATGTGAGACCGTAGCCAAAACCGGTGAATCCTCTGTAGGCAATAAACTCCATGGGGCCAGTAGCCAGACCGGACATCAGTGAGCCTGCGGAACTGACAATAACACCAACGATGAAGGGGAACTGCCATCCACGTCTTTCCATCCACACACCAGCAACGATAAGTGCAATACCCGCAAAAAGCATCTCAGCGGAAATCGGCAATCCCATGACCATATCCTTGGAAAGGCCGAACATGGGCTGATAAAGTTTTCCCATGTGTAGTGGCAGGAACGAAACAGAAAGATCCATTGCAAACAGATATAGAAAGGCAGCCGGGCGCATTATGTTGTAGGCACCAGCCGAAGAGATTGTAGTAGTCTTGGAGACCTTGTTGGACATGCTGTCGATCTGTTTCTGTATATATATAAAAAGGAACAGAAGCAGCTCGACTATAAACAGGAGCGAGATAACAACAACGGTTACAGAGTCAAGAATAATTTCCTTAATCTTTGTTCCGATTGCATCCTCGGAAAGCCGAATCATAAGCCGGCCCTCAACCTTGCCTTTCTTCATCAGGGGGAGGATAATATTATAAATGGTCTCTTCTGGTTTTACTGATTCAACGGAGCTTTTATCTTTAAGCTTGGAAATTTTGACGACTCCATCATGATTTGCAAGATAAAGAGTCTTGTCTTTTTTATTCAACAGGCGCATATCCTCAATTTCAGGGGTCGCACTGATAATTTCACTCATCAGAACATCAACCTTGAAAAGCCTGTCAATACGAATGCCCTTGCTGAAAAGAAAGTCTATGTCGTCCTTGAGCAGCCTGGTGAGCTGTTCTGACTTATCCCTGGTTATTTTAATATAGTTGTTCTTAAAAAAGGCTACATTAAAGACGGAGTAACACAGCTGAGATCCAATGAGAATGACCATCAAGATGATGTAGACCTGGAGTTTCTTGAACTTGCCCGGCTCAAAGGAGGTAAAAAAGCTCAATGCCAGCATGAGGAGGATAGCGGCAACTATTGTACTCAGACCAAGAATTTTCAGGTTATAAAAAATTATTACCCTGATCTTTTTCTTAATCAGTTTTTCTTCAAAGGACAGGTACACGGAGCCAAGCCATGTATCGGTTCTATCTCTGACGGGCATAATAATATAGTATACTCCGTCGTGAAGAATTGTTTTTCCAGTCAGGTTTATTGTGTCTTTTGGATCAATTTTGGCAAAATCAACGAAAATATCCATTGGAATTGACGTATTACTGCTTTTCTTTTTCAAGCTGTAAAGCACTTTGCCGTCGGGCAAAGTAACATCAACATTATCAAGGTCCGGCATGTTTGCATTGATTTCTTCAAAAAGTTTTGTAATGCCGAAAAATTTCTTAATTGGCTTTCCAAAACGCACCGCACTCTGGATGTTTCTCTGGATATCTTTGCCGACAACCTGATAGCTGGATATCAATGAATTGAGATAAAGTTTTTCGAAAGCTGAAATACTGAGACTACCATTAAAGCCCTGTGCAAGTATCAATAATGCTAGTGTACAAATCAGAATTCTTATACGAATTGCAGACTGATTTTTCATAATTACTCCGTGTAATAAATATTATTCAACTTTAACCTACCAATTATTACGGCAAATCAAACGCTTTGTCAAGAAAGTATGCAAAAAACTTTAAATCATTTTAATAATAAAAATAAAAAGTGATCATTCAATATCCTACTCTGCAAAATAATCGTTTTGTAATTATAATCATCCTAGGATTTTTAAAAAATTAACCAGGTGCTGAATATTTTTTTTTTGATATTTTTTAACAAAAAAATATAATTGGAATTAATAATAAAACTGTTGCGGCGGTCTTTTTTTTTTGTTAATAATTCATGTTTGCTGGTTAAGTCTACAACCAGTTCATAACCCGAATGGTAGCATTTGTCAATCATTAAAGATAGATACTGCCAAACTTTACATTAATACCCACGCCTTTTGATTCAGGATCTGGTGCTTGGAAATGGTTTTCAGGTGGTTTCTGAAGATGACAATGGCGGAGGAAAAAACCTTTTGAGGAGAAACAAATGGCATACGTAACAATGAAGGAGCTTTTGGAGGGTGGCGTACATTTTGGTCACCAGACCAAACGCTGGAACCCAAAGATGAAACCCTATATCTTTGGAGCAAGAAACGGAATCTATATTATAGACCTCCAGAAAACCGTAAAAATGTTCAGAAAAGCCTATGACTTCATCGTTGACACCACTGCAAACGGCAAGTCTGTACTTTTTGTAGGAACAAAAAAACAAGCCAGGGAATCAATTTACGAAGAGACCAACCGCTGTGAAATGTACTATGTTCACAACAGGTGGCTCGGCGGAATGATGACAAATTTCCAGACAATCAAGCAGAGCATTGACCGCCTGAATTATCTGAGACAAATTGAGGCTGACGGTACAATCAATCATTACACCAAAAAAGAAGCTCTCAAACTGACCAGGGCAAGAACCAAGCTTGACAACAACCTGGGCGGAATTGCAGGCATGACAAGTCTTCCAGGCGCAATGGTTGTCATTGATCCCAGAAAAGAAGCCATTGCTGTACGTGAAGGCAGAAGGCTGAATATACCTATTGTTTCTGTTGTAGACACAAATTGCGACCCCGATGAAATTGACTACATCATCCCCGGCAATGACGATGCCATCCGTGCGATCCGGCTTATAACTTCAAGGCTGGCAGATGCCTGTATTGAGGGCCGTGAGCGCTACAAGGAAAAACTCGAAGCCAAAGCTGACAAGAAAACAGAAGAAGATAAAGCAGCTAAGGCTGAAAAGGCTAAAAAGAGCGCGCCAAAAAAGAAAGAGCCCAAAGAGAGTGACCGCCAGGTTATTTCTGACGGTACCAAAGGGCCTGTTGTGGAGATCATCAAAAAATCTTCCGGCGGCGCAGCAAAAAGCTAAGGCACTCAGGTTTTTTTTTAAACCAGAGTAAAGCCAGAGAGATAATCTCAAGCCTGGCCACAAAAATGTATTTCAAGGGCTGTAATCCTCTTTTTTTAAAAAGGCAGACAGCCCTTTTCCACATTTTTTTGCACCATATATTTGCAATTGGCAGGGATAATCTAACCAACAAAAAATTATATATATTTAAAGTAACTTTTGCCTGTTTTTATAAATGATTTTTTTATAGATACACCAGGCTGAAAAGTTTTTTTTATAGTATAAAAAATTTATTAGGAGTTTTTTTGTTTATTTCATAACCAGACCATTAGGAATAAACAAAAATCATCGCTTCGTTAAAATTTTAAGTTTATTAGGAGTATAAAATGACAACTATAACAGCCGCAATGGTTAAAGAGCTGAGAGAAAAGACAAGCACGGGCATCATGGACTGCAAGCAGGCTCTCAAGGAAAATGATGGTGACATGGAAAAGGCAGTCGATTTTTTGAGAAAAAAAGGACTGGCCACCGCTGAAAAAAGAGCAGGCAGGGAAGCTTCCGAGGGAATCATCCACGCATATATCCATTCTAACGGCAAAATCGGTGTTCTTGTCGAGGTTAACTGCGAGTCTGATTTTGTTGCAAAAAATGATGATTTTCTTGAATTTGCAAACAACATTGCAATGCATATTGCCGCAACAAACCCGGCCGGGATCAACGATGAAGATGTTCCAGCCGCAGTTATTGAAAAAGAAAGAGAAATCTACCTGGGTCAGGCCATGGAAATGGGCAAACCTGAAAATGTAGCGCAGAAAATTGTTGAAGGAAAGATCAAGAAGTTCTATAAAGATAATTGTCTTATGAGCCAGGTTTATGTCCGTGACACAGACCTGACGATTACAGATGTTTTAAATGAGTTGGTAGCAAAGATTGGTGAAAAAATTGTAATCAGTAAATTTTCCCGTTACCAGATAGGAGAATAGACAAAAGTGGCTATTCCCAAGTACAGCAGGATACTCATAAAACTCAGCGGAGAAGCCCTTATGGGCGAACAGGGCTATGGAATCAGTCCAGATGTCCTAACCTATGTCTCCGAAGAAATCAGAACCATTTTTGACCTTGGCGTTCAGATCGCAATAGTGATTGGCGGCGGCAACATCTTCAGGGGCGTTAAAGCCAGTGCCTTTGGCATGGACAGGCCCTCTGCGGACAAAATGGGGATGATGGCGACGGTTATCAACGCTCTGGCCCTTCAGGGTGCGCTTAAAAAAACCGGCATCCAGACAAGGGTCCAATCTGCTATAAGAATGGACGAGGTGGCGGAGCCTTTTATTACGAGAAAGGCTGTCCGCCATCTTGAAAAAAACAGGGTCGTAATTTTTGCCGCAGGAACCGGCAATCCTTATTTTACAACCGATACAGCCGCGGTTCTCAGGGCGCAGGAAATTGGCGCAGAAATCCTTATGAAAGCCACAAAGGTTGACGGGCTGTACGATTCCGACCCGATGATAAACAAGAATGCACAGTTTATTAAAAAGACAACCTATGAAGAGGTCATTGCAAATCAATTGAAGGTCATGGACATGACAGCGATTTCACTTGCAATGGACAATAAGCTGCCCCTTATAGTTTTTGGGTTAAGAGGAAAAGGCGATCTTAGAAAAATCGTTTGCGGCGACAGCATTGGAACACTGATTGGCGCATAAGCGACTGATCGAACAAAACTACAAATCTTACAAAAAAGCAGGGACCCCAAATGATAAACTCAGTTTATGAAGAAACAAAGGACAGAATGGGCAAGACTATTATTGCCCTTTCCAACGAGCTGAAAAAAGTCAGAACAGGCAGGGCTTCGCTTTCCCTTTTAGACGGAATCCGCGTTGATTACTATGGAACATTGACTCCCTTGAACCAGATGGCGACCCTGAGCGTACCTGAAAGTCGCCTTATTACGATTCAGCCCTGGGATGCAACCGTTATAAAGGATATTGAAAAAGCCATTATGAAGTCAGATCTTGGACTGACACCATCTTCCGACGGAAAAATTATTCGGATTTCCATTCCGCCGTTGACCGAGGAGAGAAGAAAGCAACTTGGTAAAGTGGTCAGCAAAATCTGCGAAGACTATAAGGTTGCAGCCAGAAACATCCGTCGTGACTCCAATGAGTTGTTAAAAGGCTTTAAAAAAGATGGCGATATTTCAGAAGATGAAGCCTTCAAAGCCCAGGACAAGGTTCAGGACATAACAAACGAATACACTGGAAAGATCGACGAAGTATACAAGGAAAAAGAGAAAGAGATCCTTGAATTCTAACGACACTTCTATTGAAGAACTCGACCCAGCCAGACTCCCGGCCCATGTAGCAATTATCATGGACGGCAATGGACGATGGGCGAAAAAGCGGCTCATGAACCGCATAAAGGGCCATGAAAAAGGCTCTGAAGCTGTAAGAATGATTGTGCGTGCATGCCGGGCAATCGGCATCAAGTACCTTACACTTTACGCTTTTTCAACCGAAAACTGGCAAAGGCCAAAGACCGAAGTAAGTGCCCTGATGAAGTTACTCAAAAACTTCATGGTTTCAGAAAGACGTGAACTCCTTGACAACAACATCAGGCTCATCACCATCGGGCAGACCAAACGGCTTCCCGACGATGTAAAGAAGGCGCTTTATGAGACAATGGCAGTTACTTCGGACAATGACGGCATGACCCTTAATCTCGCCCTTAGCTACGGTGCAAGGGATGAGATTACCAGGGCCGTGCAAAATATATCCGAACAAGTCAAAGCCGGAAGCCTTGCCCTGGATGAGATTAACGAGGAACTGGTGTCGGCCAGCCTTTTCACAAAGGACTTACCTGACCCTGACCTCATGATCCGCACCAGCGGCGAATCCAGGATCAGCAATTTCCTCCTCTGGCAACTGGCCTATTCGGAAATTCATATTACCAATTCCATGTGGCCCGAATTTACAAAGGAAGAATTTATTTCGATTCTTTGTGATTATCAAAATCGGGACAGGCGATTTGGTAAGATAGAAGAGTAAAAATGCTTAAACGATTGCTGACAGCTATAGTCGCCCTGCCATTCCTGGCGTACCTTATCTGGATGGGCAGCTCCATAATGTTCGCTCTGTTTATCTGCCTTATCTCGACACTTGCATTACACGAATACTACAACATAGCCTTTGCAGGCATTGCTTCGGAAGAAACAAAACTTGCAAAAATTATTGGTCATATTTTTGGAACCGCACTCATCCTTGCGATGCACCAGGGCATGTTTGGTGCGGCAGCCCTGATAATTGGCTGCAATCTTTACCTTACAGGCGTTGTTTCTGTTTTCCGATACAAGGAAGGCTCACCTGCCATGGATGTTATGGCAAGGCAGGCCATGGGCATGATATACATCCCTCTTTTCCTTGCATTTTTCGTCCTGGTCAGGGGCGCTGAGGATCAGGCCTGGATATTTTTAATACTCGGCCTTGTTTTTGCCGGTGACTCAGCAGCTTTTTTTGTGGGATCGTATCTTGGCAAAAATAAACTGTGTCCCAATGTCAGCCCCAAAAAAACAATCGAAGGCTCTGCCGGTGGAATTGCAGGAAGCATCCTTGTTGGCTCGGCATTTAAAATGTTATTGTTCCCGGAAGCAAGCTGGCTCAAAATGCTGATATTTTTTCTGGCGATAAACGTATCAGGACAAATTGGCGATCTTGTAGAATCTGTTTTTAAAAGAACATCCAATATAAAGGACTCAGGGGGATTACTTCCCGGTCACGGCGGTATGTTGGACAGAATTGATGCCCTGCTGCTTGCTGCCCCGGTGGCTTATCTTTTAAAAATCTACCTGTTTTAAGAACTATGTCCATGAAATCGATCTCTGTATTAGGCTCGACCGGCTCCATTGGCAAAAACACCTTGAAAATTATCGAGATGTACCCGGACAGGTTCGAAGTAGCAGCCCTTTCTGCAAAATCAAACATAAAACTCCTTGCCACCCAGGTTATGAAATTCAGGCCGGACATTGTTGCGGTTGGCGATGAAGAGGGTGCAGCCGAGCTTGAAAGTATCCTGCATAATAACAACACCAGTCCCCCAGCCATTGTATCGGGTGAAAAAGGCCTGATCAAAGCAGCTTCTGAATCAAAAGCAGACATTGTTGTAACCGCTGTTGTGGGTGCAGCAGGCCTGCTGCCGACGATTGCCGCAATTGAGGCTGGAAAGGACATAGCCCTTGCCAACAAAGAAACCCTGGTTACTGCCGGGGATATTGTAATGAATCTGGCTGCTGACAGGGGGGTTAATATCCTGCCAGTGGACAGCGAACACTCTGCCATATTTCAGTCCATGCAGGGACAGCGCAGACAGGATCTGAAAAAAATCCTTTTAACTGCATCGGGCGGCCCGTTTTTTGATGTACCAGCAGAGGATTTTCACAAAATAACACCTGCTGACGCACTCAACCACCCGACATGGGACATGGGCGAGAAAATCACCATTGATTCTGCCACCCTGATGAACAAGGGCCTTGAGGTGATAGAGGCCAGACACCTGTTTGATGTAGACCCGTCAATGATCGAGGTGGTTGTTCATCGTCAGAGCATAATACATTCCATGGCTGCATACAGGGACGGCAGCGTAATAGCTCAACTGGGAATACCCGATATGCGGGGGGCCATCGCCTATGCCTTGTCGTGCCCGGAAAGACTCGACCTCAACATTGAATCGCCTGACTTTTTTGACATAGGAACCCTGACATTTTTAAAACCAGATATGAAAAAATTTCCATGCCTTGCCATGGCATATGAAGTGATTGAAAAGGGCGGCACTGCCCCTGCTGTTTTAAACGCTGCAAACGAAAAGGCTGTGTCAGCGTTTTTATCCGGGGCAATAACATTTGATTCGATACCAGTCATTATACGACAAACCATTGACAGCTTAGATATAATAAGTAAACCTGATATCAGCGAAATTGTTCTTGCAGATAATCAGGCCAGGGGTTACGCTGATAAAATTATTGCAACTTTTATTTAGCATTCTAAAGCAAATATTAATTAAACCGACATCTAAAAACAGGGGAAACATGAAAAAGACAGCTCTACTATTAGTTATTTGCATGGCAACAGTCCTTCCAGGATCTGCACTGGCAATCGGAGTTGAGTTTGCAGCCGGGGGTTGGTATCATGGTATAGACGGTGACATTTCCTATAAAAATAATGACGGATTCGGTGACAACCTCGACGTGGACACCCTGGGGTATGCATATGAACTGCGACCGAACATGAGATTAAAAATTGATATGCCGCTTTTATTCCCAAATATTTACCTTGGGGCCAACATGATGCGGTTTTCAGGAAGCGGCGTTAAGAACGCAGACTTTACCTTTGGTGACTACACATTTAACCAGGATATTGGCTTTAACTCTGAGGTTGTGCTTGACAATTATGATGCCTGCCTATATTACGGCATTCCATTTATTAAAACCCTGACAGATGATATGATTAATGTTGACCTGGGTATTAATATCAGGGTATACGATTTTTCCGCCAGCGTGGATCAGCCAGACTCAGGACTGGCAACCTCCGAGTCTGGAGTGCTTCCTTTGCCCATGCTTTATGCAGGCGCACAGTTTGCACCAATTGAGCGTCTTTCGCTGGAAGCTGAACTCAGGGGCATTGCCTATGACGGCAATCATTTGTACAGCGCCCTTGGAAGAGCCAAGGTCATGATTTTTGGCCCTGTTTTTGGAGCTTTGGGCTACAAGTACGAAGCTCTCAGCATTCATGAAGACAGCCTGGATGTTGATCTCAACATCGGTGGTGCATTTTTAGAGGCTGGCTTTGAATTTTAAATTGTAATTTTTAAATTACAAAAAAGGTTGAACTACCAACATGAGTTTTTTAATTTCATACATAATTATCCCCCTTTTCGTTCTCGGCCTGCTTGTTTATATCCACGAGTTTGGTCATTTTATCGTGGCACGACTTTTTGGAGTTGGTGTCGAGACATTCTCCCTTGGCTTCGGCCCGCGACTGTTCGGCATAAAATCTGGCATTACAGACTACAGAGTTTCTGCAATACCCCTTGGGGGCTACGTTAAAATGGTGGGAGATGAACCAGATGAAGATATTGATCCAGAGCTGATTCCACTCTCCTTTACCCACAAGCATGTAATAAAAAGGTTCCTGATTGTTGCGGCTGGCCCTGTTTTTAATTATGTTTTGGGTATTGTAATTTTTTCGATAATTGCACTTGCCTTTGGCGAAACCTATTATGACCCCATAATTGGAAGAATTGCAAAATCAACACCTGCGGAAAAAGCAGGAATAAAGCCCGGGGACAGAATTACTGCAATTGATGAAATCGTTGTAAACACCTGGGACGACCTGCGTGAGATCGTTCGAACCTGTAATGGTGAAACCCTGAAATTCTCCATAAAAAGGGGCGAATCCAACTTTATAGTGAACATCACGCCACATAAGATAGTAAGAAAAAATATATTTAATGAAGATGAAACCACATTTCAGATCGGTGTAGAACTTTCCACAAAGGGGAGACATTCCAAAGAAATCAGCGTCTCAGACTCAATATCCAAGGGCTTTGACAGCACTGTTTACATCATAAAAAATACATTTGTTGGAACAGTAAAAATGTTCCAGGGAAAAATTGCAGTAAAGGACAACCTGGGTGGCCCTTTTAAAATTGCCAAAATTGCCGGAGATTTTTACAGCAAAGGTTTTCTGGAGCTGATCTGGTTCATGGCCTCCCTGAGCATAATACTCGCTGTTTTAAACCTGCTTCCAATACCGGTTTTAGACGGCGGGCATCTATTGTTTTACTTTATGGAAGCAATCAAAGGAAGTCCTGTGAACGACAAGATGAGAATGATCTCACAACAGGTGGGCCTTGTCCTGCTGATGTCGCTCATGCTTTTTGCACTCTACGTTGATATAACAAGTATTTTCTTTTAACAAAGGCAAAGATTAATATGGCCCAACGACTCGAAATTACCCTCAACCCTGATCTGCCGGATGCAGAAGGGCTGGGCATAAAACGAAAAGCTTTCGATTACTTCTCTATTGAAATCGATTCCATACGCACCATCAGCATTGTTACGATTGACAAAGAAATTGATCAGCTTTGCGCTGATGATGCTGGTGATGAACAGGGCCTGGATAAGGTCGGCCTTATCAGGGTGCGGACGGAAATTTTCACCAACCCTGTAACCCAGATTTCATCCTACTCGCCCCTGGACATTGATTGCGACTGGATAATATGGGTGGGCCTGAGACCTGGTGTCCGGGATAATCCCGGCAGCACCGCCGTAGAGGCGATTGAGGATCTCCTGAGCATTAAATTTGCCAGGGATGAAGATGTTTACACCTCAAAAAGATACTGCATCACAGGCGCGAACATTACACGGGAGCAGATGGAGAAAATTGCAGCCGAGCTTCTCTCAAACGATATTATAGAGCAGTCACAGGTTTATTCACGAGAAGAGTGGGACCCGGAAGTTGGAATAGGCATCATCATCCCAAAGGTTATGCTCGACCACACCCCTACAATCACCAACGTGTCCATTGACAGTGATGAAACCCTCATGAACATCAGCTTTGAGCGCAATCTTGCCCTGAACCCGAACGATGTTCCCACCATCCGCAATTATTTCTTAAAAGAAGAAATTAAAGCAGAAAGGGCACAGTACGGGCTTTCCGACCCAACAGACCTGGAGCTTGAATACATTTCACAGGGAAGAAGCGATCACTGCAACCATAATACTTTTCAGGGGCTTTTTAAATACACGGATTTAGCCACTGGTGAAACAGAAGAAATAGACAATCTTTTTAATACCTGCATCAAGGAACCCACCCTTAAACTCCAGAAGGAAAAGGACTGGGTGATTTCAGTTCTCTGGGACAACGCAGGAGCCGGGCGTTTTGATGATGATCATTTTTATGTAATAACTGGCGAAACCCACAATTCTCCATCCAACATGGAAGCCTATGGAGGCTCAATCACAGGCATAGTAGGCGTTTACCGTGATCCAATGGGTACTGGAAAAGGCGCGAAACTCGTCATGGGCGGCTATGGATTCTGCGTTGGTCACCGGAATTATGACGATGACCTGACCCCCAAACTGCACCCACGGCGACTCCTTGACGGAGTTATCGAGGGCGTGAGGGACGGCGGCAACAAAAGCGGTATTCCCACAACATTTGGCCAGGTATCCTTTGATACTGGCTACATGGGCAAGTGCCTTGTGTTTGTTACGGCAATCGGAATCATGCCGTCAACCGTAGACGGTGCGCCCTCTGACCAGAAAAAAGCATCACCAGGCGACCTGCTTATCATGTGCGGCGGGCGGATTGGAAAAGACGGAATCCACGGTGTTACTGCATCTTCAGAGGTTTTTTCGGAACACACTCCAGCCGGACACGTCCAGATTGGCGACCCATATACCCAGAAAAAAATCCAAGACTTTTTAATCCAGGTCCGTGACGAGGGGCTGATTACCTTTATTACCGATAACGGCGGAGGTGGGCTTTCATCGTCAATTGGCGAATCTGCCCGGTCATCTGGGGGTTGTAAAGTTTTTCTTGAAAAGGCTCCCCTTAAATACGATGGCCTTGACCAGTGGGAAATATGGATTTCTGAATCCCAGGAACGCATGACCCTGGCAATCAAGCCGGAAAATCTGGATCGGTTTATGGAGCTTTCCAAAAAACATGCTGTGGAAAGTACCGTGCTTGGCGAGTACACCGACTCTGGAATGCTTCATATTACTTACGATGGAAAACCATGCGCCTATGTTGATCTTGACTTCCTGGAGTCCGGCTTTCCCCAGTGGGAGTTTGATGCCCAGTGGCAGCCGCCGCACTTGCGGGGACTGTATGAGCCATCCACAAAGGAGCCAACCGACTATAACAAACTCCTGACCGACATGCTCGGACGGCCCAATATCTGCTCAAAGGAATGGGTAACACGGCAGTATGACCACGAGGTACAGGGAACCAGCGTAATCAAACCACTGGTGGGCGAGGATCGGGACGTAAACAGCGATGCAGCAGTAATTCGGCCCGTACTTTCTTCAAACAGGGGGCTTGCTTTTTCTCAATCGCTGCTCCCGTGGTACTCTGCAATTGACGCTGGCAACATGACCGAATGCACCATTGACGAAGCATTACGGCGAGTAATCGCTGTTGGTGCTGATCCTGACCACGTTGGCGGAGTTGATAACTTTTGCTGGCCCAACATTGAGTTTGATGAAACCACAAATCCCGACGGTAAACACAAGGCAGCACAGCTTGTAAGATCATGCAAGGCCCTGCGGGATATGTGCCTTGCCTGCGGTATTCCTTTGCTTTCGGGCAAGGACTCCATGTACGTGGACGGTTACCTGCCAGGCAAATACGGGGAAATGCAAAAGGTCTCGGCTTTGGAGACAATGCAGTTTTCCGCACTGGCACGTGTTGAAGACATTGAAAAATGCATTTCAATGGACTTTAAATCCCACGGCGATTTTATATACCTGATCGGAAACACAAAGGACGAACTCGGCGCATCAGAATACTACCAGATGCTGGGCCACATCGGCCTGAACGTCCCGACTGTTACGCCCGATGCATTCATGAAGTCATACCGCAAACTCTATGCTGCAATCTGCAAAGGCCTTGCAGCATCTGTCCACGGCGTGTACCGGGGCGGACTTGGGGTTCACCTTGCCCTGGCAGCCGCAGCAGGCAACCTGGGGATGAATGTTTATCTTGAAAAAATTCCCTTTGAATCATCTGAAAAAATCACCCGCAATGATACTGCACTTTTTTCAGAATCAAGCGGCAGATTCATAGTTACAGTACAACCAGAGGATGTAGAAGAGTTTGAAAAAACTTTATCCGACATCCCATGCACCTGCATTGGGCAGGTCATTGACGACGACACCATGCTTATAAAAGGCATAGACGGCACGGAAGTAATAAACACGCCAGTTTCCGGCCTGAAAAAAGCATGGAAAAAACCCTTTGAAGATTTGATATAAAAAAAACAAGCCCAGCCCTGAAAAGGCTGGAGGTTACTCCAATTGCAGATAAATCATTATTTGCTTTTGGAACTATTTTTTTTGATACAAAATGCTTTACCGATATAAAACGAGGAACTGAAATGGCTGTAAAATCACTGGTACTAACAGGATATGGATTAAACTGCGACAATGAAACTGCCCATGCATTTGAGCTTGCGGGCGCACAGGCAGATATTGTTCATATAAACTCCCTTATTGACGGAGAAGTAGATATTTTGCAGTATCAGGTGATGTCGTTCATCGGCGGTTTCTGCTGGGGCGACGACCACGGAGCCGGGGTTGTCCAGGCTGTGCGCATGAAGACCAACCTTGGCGATAAAATCCTCGAATTCATAGAAAAGGGCAACCTTGTCCTGGGCATATGCAACGGGTTCCAGGCACTTGTAAACCTTGGGCTTCTGCCTGCAATCGACAACGACTACACCGCCCGGACAGTGGCACTCACATACAACGACTGCGGCAACTTCCGTGACGACTGGGTAAAGCTGACCGTAAACCCGGACTCCCCGTGCGTCTTCACAAAGGGGCTGCAAAACCTGGAATACCCCATCCGCCACGGCGAAGGCAAATTTTACGCTGATGATGCAACAATAGAAAAGCTCATCGCAAACAATCAGGTGGCCCTGCGCTACGCAAACAACGACTTTGAGCCGACAGAATCCGAGTTCCCGGCCAACCCAAACGGCAGCCTGTACGACATAGCCGGAATATGCGACCCCTCCGGCAGAATCTTCGGCCTGATGCCCCACCCCGAAGCATTCAACCACCCAACCAACCACCCGGCCTGGACAAGAAACAAAGCCAAAAACAAAAAACAGGGAACCCCAACCGACAACGGCCCAACACCTGGAATACTTCTTTTTAAGAATTGTGTTGATTACTTTGTATCATAGGCCACCAACAGAAAAAAATAATGACAGTGTCATTGCGCCCAGCATCGCCCCATAATTTTTTTCTTATTTCATATAGTCAGGTTTTTCAAAAAGATGCTTGTGGCTCTTTAGTAATTTTTTTTTGATCTCTGGATCAAGCTGTGCTTTATAAAGCGTTTTTGCTTTTGATAGTTGCTCTACGGTAAGATTCTTGCATCCCCTTAAATTAGCATAGGATAAATCGGTTTCTCCTAAATATGTTTCTCTTAAATCGGCTTTTCGGAAATAGGCTCCTCTGAAATTGGCTCCTCTTAAATTAGCTCTTCTTAAATTGGCTCCTCTAAAAATGGTTCCAGTTAATCTGATTTTCAAAAATTTCGGTTTTTTAAAGAGGTGTCTGTGACTTATTATTAGTTCTTCTTTGATATTAGAATCAAGTTTTGCCCCATAAAGTGATTCTACTTTTGATAGTTGCTCTATAGTTAGTTCTTCGCATCCCCTTAAATCAGTTTTCCAAAAATTGGTCTGGTATAGAAAAAGTGGACACTTTCTTAAGAGTGAATTATAATCATTAAG
>JAOZSB010000021.1 GCA_029939895.1 Desulfobacterales bacterium | reverse complement strand
AATTACAGCACGTTGGGTGCTATTCTAAAAAGTTAAACGGGACACTACTGATAAACGCTATAACATAAAAAAAAGGAGCGGATAACTCCGCTCCTTTTTAATTTTGTATGAAAGAGACCGTAAATACCTACAACTCTGTCATATTTTGTTGTGGACAAAAAATAAACTCAAAAATAGTCTGCCCGTGGCAGTTAGTCCCACCGAATTACTTCCGGCATTACTTTTTTTTTACTTCTCAATCAGGAAATAACTTCTAATCAATTTCCTTATCAAGTTGTTTGTTCCAGATAACCCATTCGTTTTTCAAGTCAGCTTCGATGTCAAAACGGAAGGGTTTTTTGGCGGTTCCATCGGGCAGAATATCAATCTGCTGCAATGCGCCGACAATATAGACCCACTTTTCCATGGTTACAGCGTGAGGGCCTTTGATTGGCGTAGGCTTCGACAAAACATAAGGCCCGGTTGCACCAGGGGCCTTGTCCTGTGGTTTGCCCTTGACCTCAACCTCTCCACCGTAAACCTTCACGGAAACAGAATCATCTTTATTGACGTTCATGCGGTAAGTTGTTCCTCTAACCCCGGCTGTGGCGGTCTTTGATGTGATGGCAAACTTGTTTCTGCCGCCCACAAATCTCGATACCTTTGCCCAGGTCTTACCAAAAACCATGTTTATCCGCATTGTCCTTGATTGCTTTTTTTTGTCAACCGATGCAGCCGTCAGGACAAACTCAGTATTTTCATCAAAACGGATTGTACTCCTGTCGGGCAGTCGCAATGCAATACGAGATCTTTTCCCAACAATCACTCGATCACCTTCATAAAGGCGAGACCTTTTTTTTAGCTGGTATAGCTTCTTGTCTGCCTTTTTAACGACCTTCGCAGTTCCAGACAGCTTTACAACCCTTGCTGTCCCGGAACCCACATCAACTTTCACAGCAGTTTCTGCAAAAGCCATTGGCGAAAACAGAAGCAAAACCGCCGCTATTAACGGTATCATCAGTTTCGGCTTCATAAATAAGGCCTCCTTCTAATATTTCTGAAGTTGGGTCTTAAGGGTGCGGAGGCTCAAGAGCGCATCAGCTCCTGATACTAAGCCCTGGGGACCGAACTCACCGTTCCCTACATCCTTAACTACCATAATATTTCTTGTTGTACATACCATTACCGCATTAAAATAAGCCAGATCACTTCTCAGGTCTGGAAAAGGTGATACAGCACCAATGAACTTGGTCTCCAGGGAGTCGTCCATGGTGATTTTCACCAGAATATCCTGGATCATCATTGCAAATTCAGCCCTTTTTATCATCTTGTCGGGCTGGAATGTATGGTCAGGATAGGGTTGAAGCCCCTTGATTCCGATTGCGATAACTGCGTCAATATCAGCCTTGAGAACGTGTGTCTCAATGTCTGATGCCGGAGTGGCCTTGACGTATTCACCGGTCTTGAAATCCTTTTCAGGGTCTTTAAAAGCCGTGTCAAACTTCTTTTTTGTGCGCTTTGCAAACAGTTTGTCAACCTCAAGCTCCTCAATAAAAAGAGCAGCAATGTCAGCCCTGGTAATAGCGTCAAGAAGTGCTATCTTTTTACCAACAGATGTTCCAGGCATTGCTCTTTCAATTTTTTGGATGACTTCGTATTCCTTGTCAGCTTCTTCCACAAAGTTGGTGTCAATCTCAAGGACTCTTCTGAACTGGGCCGCTGATTTGGCGAACTCATAGGCTTGTTTGTATGCAACGCCCATGTAGTAACACGGTTCAGGATTGTTCCCGTCAATTTTCACGGCATCCTTGAAATTCAATTCTGCTTTTTTGAGCCATTTTTTGTCAGCCAGTTTGCCGCCAAGGGTGTACACGCGAATAAATCCCACATGAACAGCCATTTCCTGCTTCTTGTCCGTGGCATAGGTTTTGGATTTTTTCATTGCCCATATGGCTTTTTCAAAATCACTCTTATAGGCAAAAACAAGGCCCTGTCCAACAAAAGCCGGAGAGTATTTCGGGTCAAGTTCAATTGCCCTGGTAAATTCCTTCATGGCCTCATCAAACTTGAGCACCTTGAGGAACTTATTGCCGTTATTGACATGGTGTTCAGGCGTATCCAGCTCTGCCTGTGGTGCCTGTGGTTTTGGGCCGCAGGCAAAGGCAAACATCATTAGCAGGACAGCTAACAGGCATATTATTTTTTTGGAATGCATATATCCTCCTGGTAAACTTAAAATTAACATCGAAGCCGATTGCTTAGTTTTTTCTCGTGAATCGGTTATGAAATAAGCAAAAAGTCTCCTAAGTAAGCTTATAAATTAATGCAATGCTTCTCGTCTTTTGTTTACGTTTTTTTTTAACAAACGCACTGTTAATCGACCACGATCATCACACGGCATTTTTTCATAAAAGACAGGTTTTCCGAAGCACTCCTGATTTTTGCAGCATCAGCATTGCTGATTACGATGTCGCTTTTTCCAGGCCCTTCGGTTCTAAGTCCTTTAACAACCACAGGATTATTGGTTACTCTCTGGTTCTTTACAGCAGCATCAATATCCTTTGCATAACCGCTCATGCCTTGCTGTACTGCATATTCACGACTCACGTATGCAGAGCCGTATACTTCCTGACCAGTTTCATCAACAACCTTTGGAGCCATTGCAGGTTTTGCACCCAGGCCCCTTGCATCCACAACCATACCTGTAAGTACTTCACCCGCAGGCTGTACTGGCTGGTCTGTTGTTATAGATGTGTCTTCGGGGATGTCCGGTGTAACCGGAGTGATAGGTAAAATCTGCTTGATTTCCTTAGGCAATACAAGCTGGGAAAACCCGCCACGAAGGTTGATCTGTACGGTAATTTCAACGGTGCCGTCTGACATGTATTCCTGATGTACTACCTGAGCACCCTTTACCATGCCGCGAACCTTGGACATGATAATGTCATTTTCCACAGCATAGTTTTTAACTGTGGTTGTGGAGTCTATCTGCACTCCCTGAATTACTTCCAGAATGTTTCTCAAAGCATCAAGTTTGGCAGCACGTAACGCAAGAGGACGAGCATTTGGTTTGCCGTAGTATTTTTTCGGCGGCGCGCCGATACCCTTTGCCTGGATTGCTCCAGAAGTCCAGTTTACGCTTCCGTTCATTTGCTGTTCAACCATGTCCTGTGCGCCCACAACCGCGGGTATTACTAACAGAACTGAAAACATCAATGCCAGAATCATTTTGGTTTTCATAACCCCTCCTTAAAAAAATTATAGTTTATAAACTCTTTTTACGGCAGCAAGTTTGATGGAGACCTCGAAGTCTCCTTTGGTTCAAATGCCTAACCGTGTTTTTTCATGTAATATTTTGCAGCTTTATTGCTTGGATTGACTCCAAGTGTCTTTCGCCAGAAACCTTTAGCCTCCTTCCTGTTTCCAGCCTGCAAAGCCTTCCAGGCCTCGTCGTTGTAAGCCTTAGCAAGATTAAAAATTGCGTCTCTATCCCTATTGTTGATCTTTAAAGTCTTTTGCCACTGTGCAATGGCCCTGTCTGTTTTTCCAAGGTTGTAATAAATCCAGCCGATCTGGTTATAGGCCTTGGTGTATTTCGGATTAATCTGTAATGTCCTTTTATACTCCAAAAGGGCGTTTGCAAGCATGTCCAGGTTATGGAAGGCCCTTGCAAGGCGAAAATGGGTGTCAGCTTCGTCTGAGTCTGCATCCCTCGCCTTTTTTAGATATTCTATGGCCCGCACCTGGTTGTGCCTGAATGTATAGATTGCTCCCAGAAAATAATATGCATCAGCGTTATTTTTGTCTATATTAATTATTGTAGTAAATTTGCCAAAGGCCTTTTCAAGGTTGCCCCTTTTCAGGTAAATTATTCCAAGCCACAGGTGGGCGTGGGTATTGCGGTGGTCAATCTGTGTGACCAGGGAAAATTCCTTAAAGGCCCTGTTCAGGTTGCCTTTTTTTGTATATAGAATGCCAAGGTGATTTCTGGCAAACTCGTTTTGGGAATCTATCTTGACAGCAGCCTCAAATTTTGCAATCGCTGCATCAAGCTGCCCCTTGTAATGCAGGTCAGAACCCTGGAATATAAGGTCGTCAACCTTGCTGCCAAAGGCTGTGACAGCGAAAAAGACTATCAGCAGCGTTAGCACTATCTTCATAATATTTGTATTTGGGGATAGTTTTTTCATTATCCAAGCCCCCTTACAATTGAGTCTACAATTTTTCGCCGAAATGAGTCCTGTGTCAGCATTTTTTCGGTTTTCAGGTTGGAGATAAACCCGGTTTCCAGAAGTATCGAGGGCATTTTCGCCCTTCTGAGCACATAAAAATTAGCCGAATGAACACCACGGCTCTTCATGGGAAGATCCTGTTTGAACTTTGCCTGGAAATTTTTTGCAAATTTGCCGCTTTCTGACCAGTTAAGCTTCTGTTCAAATTTAAAAAGGACATCCTCAATATCTATGTGGCCTGGTTTCTGCTTCTTTTCTTCATCAAATTTGAGTACGGAATTTTCCAGGGCAGCTACTTTCTGCGCTTCCTTTGAGGATGCTTTTTCCGAGCAGAAATAGGTTTCTGAGCCTTTGGCTTTCCGGTTATTGTTTGCATTGATGTGCAGGCTGATAAACAGGTCGGCTCGGTACTGGTTGGCAATAACTGTCCTGTCGCTGAGGGGTATGTAATAGTCGCCGGTTCTGGTTAAAAAAGTCTTGTATTTTCCCTGCAAACGTTTCTGGAGCATTAGAGCCAGGTCAAGGGTTACGTCCTTTTCCTTCAGCCCGTTTTTGCCCACTGCACCAGGATCAAACCCGCCGTGACCAGCGTCTATGACAATACGGTTAACCTTGTAACCAAGCCCTGTGTCGGCCTTGAACTTGCTGAGGTACTGTGCCTCTTCTTCCATGGCCTGTTTTTCAAGGGGTGTCTGGGGCTTTGCTGCTTCCTTTATTTTGGGGATCGGCTTTTGGGTTATCATGTCGATCATCATTTTGGAATAGGTGTCGCCGGAATTGAGCTTGAGGGCAGACCTGAAAGCAGCAACAGACTCTGCTTTTTTGTCCAGCCCGTAGTAGGCTCTCCCCAGAAGACCCCATGCCCAATCGCTTTCAGGGTCAATCTTGACAGCTTTTTCAAGTATCTTTGCAGCCTCATCAAACTTTTTGCCCTGGATCAGGTTCTGCCCCTGGATAGCAAGGGTGAAGGCATCCTCCGCAAAAAGTCCAGTTGGTAAAATCAAGGGGCTGCCGACAGCTCCGCAGGTTGCGGCTGTCCAGATTCCCATACGTTTTATAAAGTCTCTTCTCTTCATCTTTGTTTACATCCGCTAAGTATTAATAAAAAACATACCATTTCGAAAAAAGCAAAAAAGCTCATTCTGGTATAAATTATAGCCGTTCATGCCCTGAAACGACAATGAAATGCCTCACAATTCAAAGATGAAATACAACACAACACAAAAATCACTCAAAAAACGGTGTTTCAACGGCTTCGCTCTCAACAGGATCGCTTTTCAAATTTGTAGCATCAATTGCAACTATTTTGAACTTATATGATGCCTCAGGTTTGACATCAGAGTCAACAAACTTATTTTCTGCCGCTGGAACTGTTGCAACCTTGCTCCAGTAGTTTCCATTGCGACTTTTATAAATAACATAGGAGGTTATATCCTTTTCTGGATTCTTTTTCCATGCAACCTCCAGTGTCCTATTTTTGTGCTTTGAAATGATACCAGTTACCGGGCCGGGCCTTGGCTTTGTTACTGCGTCAACGGAAAATGTTGGCTTGCCCTCTGCGGCAAAAAGATTAAAGCTTATTACAGTATAAAAATATTTGGCCCCGTCTTCAAGGGCAACATTAAACCCAAGCCCCCCCTTATCAACATAGGTGGAGGCGCTGTAACCCTTGACCTTGGCAATTTTTTTCAGTTTTTCCGGGTCTTTGCCTCTGTATATGTTGTACCCGCCAATATCTGGATCATCCACTGGTGTCCAACTCAGCTTTGCAGACTTAAGCATGTTGCTTTGAACACTAAGTTTTGTTGGCGGCGGAGGTGTCAGTTTAGTAACTCCGCTAACCTCATTTGATTGACCCGATTCTGCCTTTTTATCATATGTTGTCACATAATAAAAATACTTTGTTCCATCTTCAAGACCTTTTGTGTCAATATAGGAGATTGTATCCCCGCCCGTCAGCTTTTTATTTTTTTCCCACTGTGTTTCGGCTGTTTTGCGATAAACAATAAATCCAGTGGCACCAGAAACCGGGTTCCAGGCAATTTCTGACTTTCTAAGCAGGTTTTCCTTGTCCATCCGCAGGGATGGCCTTTCAACTGTGGTTATTGCAATCTCGTCGGAAAAGGGGCTTTCCTTGTCCCTGGAGTCGATTGCGGTTATTGAATAGGAATATTTCTGCCCGTCCTCAAGCCCATGTGTGTCAACATAGGTAAAAGCCAGGGCTGTGTCCTGGATGGATTTTTTTGAGCTGATGCTGGCCACTTTTCCCCAGTCAGCATCTTTAGTTCCCTTTTTATAAATGAAGTACTGTTTTATTTTAAATTTTTCTTTTTTATTTAAAAACGATGGCAGAAATTTTATCGAAGCCCTCCTCACATATCCAGAGCCGCCTGAACCAAGCGGAGCGTGGGGTACTCGCTCACCGGCATTCTTTACATGGGCGACCAGGGTGCCTTTGGCTTCTGAACCGCTGGTTAGGATCATGCCAACCTTATAGTAATAAGTCCTGCCTTTTTTTATCTTTTTATCCGTATAAAGGTTCTTTTTTGTGCTGCCGTGGAGCTGGAAAGGCCCGTCCTTGTGGCTGGCCCTGTAAATATTGAACTCAACAATGGGGTGAGATGGATCAAATTTCCAGGTCAAGATCACCTTCTTGCCCTTGCTCATGGCCTTTAGTTCTGTAACGTCATAAACTGAGCCAGACATCTCGCCAGGAGAAAAGGAAGCCGATAATGCTGAATCCCCTATTTTTTTGACAAGCTCTTTGCTAAATGCAGGTATCCGCTGGAGGATTGCATCGCTGCCGGCAAAGTTTCTGTGCCAGGTTTTTACAATTCTCTTGGCAACAATGTCCATCAGCTTGAGTTCTGCCTCTATTACCGGGCCATTCTTGGTTACCTGACCATAAAGAACAAACTCAGCACCCACAGCTTTTCCAGCATGGATTATTGCATCCGGGTCGTCGGACTGTACCAGCCCGGCCTGATACAGCTTATCTTCAATCTCCCTTCTCGACAGGAGGACTATTGATGCTTCAGCCTCAAGTTCGGTTACAAGAGCATAAAGAATATCGCCATCAAAGCCCATCGCATCAATGTTGGTGGGCCTGAGATTAAAAAGGGCCAGGGTCCTTTGTTTTGAAAAGGCCCCACTTGGGACTAACATTGATATGAATAAAAAAGCCGCAAACAGCAATATGCTTTTTTTTCCGACCATATACTGCCTCCTAGTTGATCTTAGATTTAAAAAAATCAAAAAACTGTAAATCCAAAATCCTACAGCATTGCCTTATAACTCAAGAAAATCTCGTAAATGTATTTATGCGCTTTCTTGGACATGGGCGAACTTGGAATCCTTTTGAGGTTCTCGTCAAAGATTGCATCAACAAAACTTTCAACTGCAAGGATGCCGTTTCTTCTCTTGAGCATTGTTTCGCCCTTTGTGTAGTACTTCTTTTCCAGGTTTCTTAAGGGAACCAGGGTCTCACGACCAAGCCTTGCAACAACATCGTTAGCCATTTTTTGCAGCAGCTCCGTATCGGTGAGTATTGACAGAGGATCAAACTTGATATCCGCCTCTGGAACCCCGGCACTTGTTGCATCTTCAACTGTTTGCTTGCTCTCGATGGTCTTTACCTGGATGTTTTCACCCGTTGATACATCTACGATTCTAAAGGAAATCTGCACAAGGCCGACTTTTTTATGGTTGGAGACCCTGTAGTCCTTGGTTGTATATTCAGGTACCATTTTCTTTGCTGGCGGAGCCGTGGCTATCTGTTCTTTTGTGGGTGATGGATGCTTGGCAAGCCAGTTCAGGTAGTCAATATTGTCTTCAATTTTGGTTCCTGTCTTGTAGCGGACGGTTTTTGTACCCTCGGAGCTGGTGGTGTCAACAATGTACTGTAATACAGATCCCATGATTGCAACATCAATTCCGTAAACCCTGCCCATTTCCTTTGCGTTATTCTCGTTGATAACTCCAATCTGACCGAGCTTCATTTCTTCGAGAATAGATTTTAAATTTTCTCTTGCAAGAATTTTTATATCGCCACTGGCGTTCTTGAAAAGATAGGTGATAAGATTATTTGCAACAATAACACCAGCATCGCTGCTGCTGGCCGGAGAGCTGAAGTCAAAAACCGCTATTGATTTTTGAACACGCAGCTTGATGCTGTCTTCCATTTCCTGGATCAGGAAAAATACCCTTGGAAATGCAGGGTCAACGTCTTTAATTTTTGTGTACCAGAACCATGCACCGCCATACTTGCTTTCTTCCTTAAATTTTTCTGCAAGAAATGATGCCCTTGCAGTGAGGTCGGTGCGGAGGCTGTTTATCCTGAAATCTGAAGGATTCTTGACATAGGTTACTGCAAGGTCATAACAGTCAAAAGCCTTGAGTATCCAGCCATCCTGCATGTATGCCCTGGCCTTGCCAACGTAAAAACCGCCGGCCTTTGACTTTACATGTAATATAATCTGTCGGAGTTCTGCATCTTTTGCATCGTATTTAAGCGCACGTTCATAGCACTTTACCGCCCTGTCCCATTGCTGTGAAAGAGCAGCTTTTTTTGCAGCACCAAGAAAGTATTCTTTATTGTCATTCTTGCGGCATACTCCCCTTAATTTTCTGGCAGCGCCATTATCAGGCATAAGTGCCAGGCAGTCCCTCAGGTACTCAAGCGCACCCTTAAAATCCTCCTGTTTAAATCTATCCTGTGCCTTTTTGTACAACACCTGAGAACCTTCATCTTTTACACGCCTGAGCAGCATGAAGGAATCTTCGTAATTAGGGTATCTGCTTTGAATCTGCTGAAGATTGAAATAGGCCTTTGTATAATCCCCGGAGCGGATAAAGTTGTTTGTCGTGGTGTAAAGGCTCTTCACATCGCTTTCCAGGGTGCTTTTGGCTTTGTCTACCTGCGATTTAAGCGAAATCACAGAGGGGTGCTGGTTGTTGATTTCCTGGGCCTTTGTAAGGTTGTCCGTGGCCTTGTTTATTGCACTTATGGAAACCGGAGTTTTCCCAAGGGCCTTTTTTGCTTCTCCGGTAAACTTGGTGATCTGGGCGTTTTTAATATCGGAAAGGGCCTTTATATATTCCTGGTTGTTGGGTTCCTTGGCAATAGCTTCTTCAAGTGCTGCTATAGCTTCTTTGTATCTTCCGGCATCTGCATACTGCAATCCTGCCTCATACTCTTTTTTACCAACCTGACACGCCAGAAGCAACAGCACGCAAATTAGAATTATTCCTTTGATAATTAGTTTTTTCTTTCCCATTTCAAGCCTCCTGACCAAATGTATTATTTCTTCTTGATAGTGATTACGAGTTTATTGCCAGCTATACTGTTCAACACAGGTTCAAAATATTTATCTGTAAAATATGACATCTGAATTTCGTTCAGGAACTGTTCGGGCCAGCCTTTGTATTTAATAAGATACTCTGCGTTTCTTTTTCTGTATGAGAGTAGCCTGGACCCTGTAACACCGGAAACATCTGAATCAAAAATGGCAGTATATTCCTTTGCAATACCATGTTTGCGTACTTTCCTGATAATAAGCCTGATGTCCCTTTGGCCGTAAAGTTCCTTTTCCCAGTGGGTTATGAGCTTTTTTCGCAGGTTTCGCCATATTTGATCCACACATGAGTTTGCACCCTTGTCCAGGGCTGCAAGCTTGTTGTCTCCTGGTACGGACTTGACGGCATTTGAAGCAGCAAGCACCTCTCCATCGCCGGGCATTGTTATGTTTGCGCTCAGGCTGATTTCATTGAGAGTCAGGTCAATTCCCTGGTAATTTGTTGTTCGTGTGGAAATATCAAGGGAGATGTTTACAAACAGTCCCATCTGGACATCCATGCCTTTTTTGTAAATAAAAACGTTAAGCCCGTTACTTTTGAATTTCTGGGTGAGGAGGTTGGCGGTTTTTATTGCTGATGGACGGAATGCCTTGTTGAGCTTCCTGTCCAGAACTATGCAGACCCTGGGGTTTTTCTGCCATGAAGCTATCTGTTTGAAGCGATCCATATCCTTGACAAGGGCTGCAATCTCCACCTCGGCCTGGATTGTGACATTAAAGGTTCCAAAATCGCTTTTTTCTTCGTTAATTATCTGAAGATTTTTAAGGTAACCTTTGGACCTGCTCATTATCTGGTCACGGACCACCTCAAAATTTTCTACAACGGTTTGAGACTCGACACTTACGCCGATGGCCTTTTCAATGGCGGCCCTTTTTGCTTCATCAATTGCCTTTTCCCGTGCTATAACCTCACGGCCCGGTTCAAAAAAACTCATGCCTTTGGCAGTAACAACTTCGCCAGCAAATAAAACCACAGGAAAAAAAATAACCAAAAGGAGGAGCATTGCTGTTTTTTTCATTATAATTGTCCCAATCTTGATGATAGTTAGCTTCGCTCGAAAAAAATATCAGAATAACAGTCTGCGCAACAGGTGAAATTTTATTTTTCAAAAACTTCATCTTCAAATTCAATTTCATATTTAATTAGTAAGAAACAATAATCTTTTTAGCTTTTCAAGTCAAGAAAAAGGGGGGAGGCTGTAGTACAATTAAAAAATTAAAATTGTAAAAAGCCTCCACAAATAATGCGACCAAAATAAAACGGTCTTTTTTTTGAATTTTTTTTTAAAAAACAATAATAACCTTGCAATCGGACAGGAAATTGCCTGGATTTTCAGATATGGCCTTTAACACCTCAAAATCTTTTCCGTTTATTTTGAGGCTTCTAACGCCATTATATGTTCCGGTTGCCCTGATTGTATAGGGAAGGGAGCCTACCCTGGCGTTTCTTTGCGCTCTGGAAAGGTTCCTGTAAAACCGCACGTAGCCCGTGCGAATCGCCTTGTTCCTGTTAACTGTGCTGCCTGGGAAAATTTCCTGGCCGCCACTGAAAACGCCTGGTTTAAGGCATGGCCTGAACCCGACACCACGTGCATCTATGACAAGGCCGGTATAGGGGTAAGATTTTTTTGGTTTTATTTCAACAACTGGCATGGTCGGGGCGGCTCCACCTTTTCCCTCAAGAGAGGCAAGGCGGTTTGAAAGCTCGTCGAGTTTCACAGACAGTTTTTCGCTGAGCTGGCGCTGCTCTATCAGCCGTTGTTTAAGCACCTGAATATCAGAGCCGTATCCAGCCTGAAGAACTGGCGGGTTGCTCTGGGAATACTCCATCCATGCAAGCACAAAATTCTTCATAATGCCTATCATTTCTTCCTGCTCGGCATTGACGTTCTGCAGGCCCTGCATACGGGTTTCAAGCATTCTTACCCTTTGCTCAAGGCCGCTCAAACGCCTGCTTACCTCACTGGAGGAAGCACCACGGGAAGGAGGCGCAGCCACAGCAGATATAAGCACCATTCCAAGCTGTCCGGTCAGGGGCATGCTGACAACAGCCTGAACAGAACCGTCCGACATGGGTTGAATGCTTACAATCTTTGAGTTTTGAAGCACTCCAGTGACCTTTGATAATATTGTGTCGTCTGCAACAGCAAAGTCAACAACCCTTGTTGAAGAGTCAATGTGAACGCCCTTGACAACTTCGAGAAGGTTTCTTCGGGCCACAACAATAGCAGCACGTTTTGCCATCTGTTTTGTCTGGGCCGGATTATCAATGTTTGGCGGCAGAACTCCAATACCCGTTGCGGTGACATGCTGGTCCACCCAGTCGATGGAACCGTGTTCGCCGATTTTTTCCAGTGAAGAGTTTTGTGCCCCTGCGCTGCCCCACAAAAGCAGAGTAAGGGATATTACAAGCAATATTAGACGGTTTATGGCTCTCATACATTCCTCCTAATGTATTTCAGATTTCAACTCACAGTACACAATCAAATTAAAAAATCTAAAATCATAAATCAAAAATCATAAATGCCAGGTACTACTTCACCAAACAATTGGCCGGCTTTACTTCAAGGGCAGGTTCCCATACTATGTCCCCCATGAAAAGCTCCATAGACGGTTTTGCCACTCCCCACCAGTTGCCGGAAAGGTCAATGGAAAGCGCGGTGTAGCTCTGCACCTGAAAGGGATCATTGCCTTCAAAGCTTGTGTCCTTAATTATGGGAGTTACGCCCTCACCATCAATTACAATGGCCCCCATGCCCCCGTTATTCTTGATTACAGAGCAGGTTATGTTGGGCTTTGAATTCGACTTGAGCGACAATCCAGCCTGTGCGCTGCCTGAAACAGTCAGTCCCGTGACCGTGGGCGCGCTGTTTTCTATGGTTAGTCCGGTATCTGCCAGATCAATAATCACGTTTCTCAAATAGGCCTTTGGTGCTCCTTCAAGAACCACTCCCTTCCATGCTCCTGGTTCACTGCCTTTGGCTTTTGGTGAAAATTTAACAGGCTTTGCAGTTGTACCATAAACAAGGAGATCGCCGCCAGTTACTGTCAGGCCGGCATCCTGGCCAAAAAGGATCTCAACTCCAGGCTCAATGTATAAAACTCCACCCTTGACAATCTCGATGTCGGAAAGGACGGTGTATGGATTTTTTTCAGCTACTAAAAGTATCTTTGTAGAAATTTCCCCACTTAGAGCAGGGCCGGGTTTTGGCAGGTCATAGAGTCCTGCTTCTGGAAGCGGCATTGCTTCAATCTGCTTGCAGAAATCACCATTATTTTCTGCCTTGTCCACTGCCCGCACCTTAAAGTAAGCAGTTGAAAAATTGGAAAGCCCGTCAAGAACTGCTTCGTTTTTCTCAACCGTTGAAAGCAGAACATATCCGCTTAGTGGTGTGTCGCTTTTCCATACCTGGTATGATGCAAGGTCATCTGCTGTGATGCCGGGCCATGTGAGCTTTACCTTGCTGTCGAGTGCTTCATATGCAAGGCTTTCCACTGCTGCGGGAGGGAGTCCGTCTATGTCCACGTTGTCTACAGGATCAATTGCAATACCCTGTGCTCCGCCAGAGCTAACAAGGTAACCCTTGGGCATAAGTCCATAGGACTGCTCGCCTGGCTCAACGCTGTAATAACCTTCGTATACTTCAAGTTTGTCAAATTCTGCCTTTACTGCACTTGCAAGTTCCGGGTTTAACTGGTGCCCGGTTTTTTCATAGTCTTTTTTCATGGACGCAATAACTTCGGCAGTAAGTGATTTTTTCATTTCAGGAGAAACCGGATTCAACTTTATTCCGGTCTTGAAATCACCCAGATCCACATATGCATTGCACCCTGGCTCACCTATCATCCTGAAGGCGGCTTTTTCTCCAGCCCTAACCGGCTTGTCTGCGTTAAGGGCCGTAAACAGCGAGGTTCGAGGGGTTGCATCCCGTATTGCTGCTGCATTCTCCGGCAGGTCAACCGTTGATACAATCTCCCGGAAAAGTTCGTCTGTCTGGCTCAACATTTCTGACTGCCGCATGTTCCAAAGGGCTGAAACCGCAGCCAGTGCCAAACCAGCCGGGTTTAATGAAACACCGCCAGCATGGGCGCGGCTCACCTGCTCTGCCCGCCAGAGAAGCTCTCCAGACTCAAGGTCAATCATCTTGACCTCGCAGCCAACCGCCACCTGGGAATAAATACCAACGAAAATCCTGTCATAATGGGTTACATCGCCGATTATGACAGCATCTACACCAAGTATACTTTTGAGTTTTCCTGGATTTTCTGCAACCATCTTCTTGAATGCTTCTGGTTCCAGTATGCCGTTATTTGCAAGCCTTTTGTCGATAACGTCCATTTCCAGGTCTTTGTAGGGGAGGGAGGAAAAATGATTGTACATTCCCCGCCTGACTATCAAAGGAGGATTTTCTGAGTCAAATTTTATTGAGTATTCCTCTGTTTTGATGTGCTGAAAAGGGAGGACGGCGATTGATGATGGCCTGTTTTTTTTGTAGTATTCTGTGTTTTCATACTCGCCGCTGAAATTCTTAAAGGCTTCTGATGTTGCGAGTATAACTGCACTCGATGCATCAGTGCCGCCAGAATGGGTACATCCTGACGCAGCAATAATGGATAAAAGCACAATACTGGCAAGCAGTCTCATTCGATTCCTTCTCATAAGATAAGCTCCTGAATTATGTGAAGTTTATGGTTTCTATACTTATAGCCTGCTTATTATAAAGCAAACTGGCCTATGCTGATTTTGTTTTCTGGCTCATTAAAACACAATAAACTGGCCTGTTGAGCCTTTTTTAATCATCTGATCAACAATTTTACAATAATTCTTCACTGGCAGTCACCCATTAAACAAATACCTTTGCATATAAAATTTGTCAATAAAAGAATACCTGTAAAACTGGCAATAACCTGCCAATGCCCACAAATATCTTTAAAAACTGCCCCTTCCACGTCCCTGCGATCTTTGACCGCTTTTGCCTGTTGCCAAAGCGTGTTTAAGAGATGAAAAACCTTGTTCATGTTTGAGCCAGGTAACAGATGTGTGCATTATGGCAATAAATTCAACCTCTTTTGATAGTCTATCCGGCTGTGATGCCAGTTGTTTTTATATACATTTTAAAGAGCTGAACTTAAAAAAACTGTACTGATACTGCCAACATCTGAAAGCCAAAAACTATTGGCATTTTAATTATGATTATATATTCACGGATGAGGAAATACAATGAAATGCGTCACAATTGAAACATGAAACAGAACACCTTGGTTTAGCCATTTTTTGTGGCAAAAAAACTTTATTAATGACAGGCCGGTCAAGGGCAGGGGGCCACACATAAATATATGCAATGGTCTGTGGCCTGTGTGGGTTTAAAAATGCAATCCCATGCCCTCCAATAAGCCCGACAACAATACAATCAAGAATAAAAAATTAAACAGAGACCCCAGGTTTATCTTCCAATGGAACGATAAGTAAAACCAAGTTCTTCCATTTCCTTTTGATCCCAGATGTTGCGCCCGTCTATGACGATCTGCTGTTTGAGAAGTACTTTTACTGCCCGCATATCCACGTTCCTGAACTCGTCCCACTCGGTAACAAGTATCAATGCGTCGCAGTCCCGCACGCTTTCATAGGGATTGTCAAAATACTCAACATCTGCAAGCTCTTTTTTTGCGCTCTCAATTGCCACGGGGTCATAGGCGTGTACCTTTGCCCCGCGCCGTTGCAGTTCCCTGGCGATATGCAGGGAAGGAGCCTCGCGAATATCATCGGTTTTGGGTTTAAAGGAAATCCCCCAAAGGCCGACCCTGCTGTCTTTTATCTCAAGAACCTCTGCCAGCTTTTCCACTGCAAGGGTTTTTTGGTTTTCATTAATCCTGTGTACAGCCTCAAAAAGGTCGCAATCGCAGTCAAATTCCTTTAGCGTTGATACCAGCGCTGTTACATCCTTTGGAAAACAGCTCCCGCCGTAACCGATCCCGGCCTGGAGAAATCTTGGCCCGATCCTGTTGTCAAGCCCCAGTCCCTTTGCAACTTCCTTTATGTTGGCCCCGGTTTTTTCGCACAAAAAACCAATCTGATTCATAAAGCTGATTCTGGTTGCCAGCATTGCGTTGCTTGCATATTTGATGATTTCAGCACTTTTTATATCCGTAAACATGATGGGCCTGCCAATCCTGCCCATTGATCTGTACAGTGATCCCATCATTTCTCTTGCCCTGTCGCTGTCGACACCTATGATTATCCTGTCTGGATTTTCAAAATCCTTTACAGCCGCACCTTCACGCAAAAATTCAGGATTGGACACAACGTCAAAGGGGATATCGCTGGTTTGGTTTTCCTTGATGATATTTGTGACAAGCTCTGCGGTTCCTACGGGAACAGTGCTTTTGTTTACTATCACCTTGTAGTCGTTCATGTGTTTTCCAATGGCTGCCGCAACGTCCTTTACTGCGCTCAAATCTGCTGCCTTACCCGGATCAGACGGGGTTCCAACGCATATGAGTATTATGTCAGAGGACTGCACTGCATCCATTGTGTTTGTTGTAAAGGTGAGCCTTTTGGATTTGATATTGCGGCGGAACCATTCCTCAAGCCCCGGCTCAAAAATTGGGACATCACCCTTTTCCAGGCTTGCTATCTTGTTTGCGTCTACGTCCAGGCAAACCACATCATTACCAAGATTTGCAAATCCAGTTCCTGTAACAAGACCAACATAGCCAGTCCCGATTATTGTCAACTTCATAAAAAAACCCCCTGGGTGGGAAACGAGGAAAAAGGGATACTGCGAGGGTGAGACAAAGATACTCTCTGCGTTTCACCTTGCCTGCGCTTCACCCCTCTCAAGTTTCATGGTTTGAAAGTTATTCTAAGTATCTTCAACTCTTTCATATTTTGCCTAAGGTCAGAAAAAAACTCATAAACTGGTCTGCCCTTGGCGTTTGCATGAAAGTTACTCTAAGTATCTTCAACTCTTTCATATTTTGCCTAAGTACAGAAAATAAACTCATAAATTGGTCTGCCCTTGGCAGTTTATATTTTGTAATACTGTTTGTACCATTCTATAAATTTGCCGATTCCTTCTTCAATGGTCGTGGCTGGCTTGAACCCGGCATCACGGACAAGGGAATCAACATTTGCGTATGTTTGAACAACATCTCCAGGTTGCAGGTCAAGGAAGTTCTTCTCGGCCTTCATCCCAAGCGCATTTTCAATGGCTGTCACAAACTCCATCAGCTCAACAGGATTGTTGTTGCCAATATTATAGAGCCTGTAGCCGGTGTATGAAGTTCCAGGATCTGGCGCATCGCCGGTCCAGTCCGGGTTTGCCTCTGGAACCCTTGCCATGACCCTGACCACGCCTTCGATGATGTCGTCAATGTAGGTAAAATCACGCTTCATTTTGCCGTGATTAAAAACCTGGATAGGCTTTTTTTCGAGTATTGCCTTTGTAAAAAGAAAAAGTGCCATGTCCGGCCTGCCCCATGGCCCGTAGACCGTGAAGAACCGAAGTCCTGTGCAGAGCATCCCGTACAGGTGGCTGTAAGTGTGCGCCATCAGCTCGTTGGACTTTTTGGTTGCAGCGTAAAGCGAAACCGGGTGGTCTACATTGTCATTCACGGAAAAAGGCAGATTTGTATTTGCTCCATAAACACTGCTTGATGATGCATATACCAGGTGGCCCGCATCATAGTGCCGGCAGCATTCCAGGATATTGACAAACCCCACAATATTTGAGTCAACATAGGCCATGGGGTTTTCTATGGAATAGCGTACACCAGCTTGTGCTGCAAGGTTTACCACGCAGTCAAATTTTTCTTTTTCAAATATTTTTTTCAGGTTTTCATAATCCTGAAGGTCTGCCTCATGCAGCAAAAAATCATCATACTTTTTCAGTCGTTCCAGGCGTGCTTTTTTTAAGTTAACATCGTAATAGTCGTTCATATTATCAATGCCGGTAACTTTAACGCCCTGTTCCAGTAGCCGCATGGAAAGATGAGAACCAATGAAGCCTGCTGCGCCGGTTATCAGCGCATTTTTAAATTTGTGTTCCATGGATTTCCCTCGCCTTATCAGGTTTGGTAGTTTGTATTTGTTCAAGAAATCTTTGACAGTAAATTGAAAGCTTTTTTATGAAAATATGGTGCTAACTTATTGTATGAAAGTTACTCTAAGTATCTTCAACTCTTTCATCTTTCGCCTAAGGTCAGAAAATAAACTCATAAATTGGTCTGCCCATGGCAGTTTATAAAGATGCAGTCTGCTGTTCTGCAATTTATCTCATTTTATACCATTGATAAGTAATTTCAAGCCCTTTTTCAAAGGATACGCTGTTTGTAAACCCCAAATCCCTGCGGATATGGGATATATCACCGCAGGATTCCTGAACATCTCCCTTTCTTACGTCCATATGGATTGGGTTTCCATTGATTTTGGCAATTTTTGAGATCATCTTCCACAGATTGTTTATGGTTACATACTCGCTGGTTGCGACGTTGTAAACCCTCTGGTCTTTATTTTTCGTGTTTCCAGCCATAATCAGAGCCTTTACAACGTCATCAATAAAGACAAAATCCCGATATTGCTCCCCATCTCCATAAATGACAGGAGCCTCACCCTTAAGGGCCTTATCGAGAAATATGGAAATAACACCTGAATAATCAGAGGATGGGTCCTGGCGCGGGCCAAACACGTTAAAAAACCGCAGGCACATCGAATCCAGGCCGTAAAAAGACGAGTACAGGCGGGCATATTGCTCCCCGATAAGTTTTTGCAATGCGTAGGGGCTGGCTGGTTCCGGGGGCATGTCTTCGGTTTTGGGAAGACCCGGAGCATCGCCATATACAGCGCAGGAACTTGCAAAAATAAATTTTTTTGCATCACAGGCCCGTGCAGCCTCAATTGCGTTTATGGTTCCTATCTCGTTAACTTCGGCAACCCCTGGCGGGTCGGCAACTGCAAGGGGAACCGAGACAATGGCTGCAAGGTGAAAAACCGTATCAACCCCTGTTGTTGCCTTTGTCAGTGCAGTAAAATCGCGGATGTCGCCTTTAATAAACTCAATTTTGTGCTTTGATTTTTCAAGGTTTTCAATGTGGCCGGTGGATAAATTATCAAACACCCGCACCTTAACGCCCTTCTCAACTAGAGCATCCACAAGGGTTGAGCCAATAAAGCCCGCCCCGCCTGTTACAAGCGCATTTTTGATGCTGATATTTGACATTTTATTCCTGAGTAACTTTGTGTGAAAATTGTTTTAAGTACCTGCAAATTTTTCATATTTTGTTGTGGGCGGCAAATAAACACATAAATAGTCTGCCCGTAGCAGTTTTTTGATTGTTGTTTTATCCAATGCCGAAATTGGGCAAAAGGGGACGTTTTTCAACGGGAACTATTTAATATACTGATCTAATATCCTGTCATAGGTTCCATCCTGTTTAATCTCGGCTAATTTTTTATTAAATTCTGGTATAATGTCAAGATACTTTGAGTCCTTCCTTATCAATAAACAAAAAGGAATGGTATGAAAAATATGCTTACTTGCAACAATAGCTTTTAAACCGGCACTGGGGTTTGACTTGTCCTGCAGTAATGTTTTTATGCGATATTTAATTGCTATGTTATCATCCACAAAAACATCAGCCCCTTTTCGGGCAAGTATTAATATGGCGGCAGTATATCCTCCTGGAGCCCAATAAACCTCGAGACCCTTAAAGTTTTTCTCTGCCCATCCATCTCCTAAATAATCAACGATTTTAAAACCCTCTAATCCTTTGACACTCTTGATTGCCATGATTTCTTTTATTCTGGGGTTGTCTTTCCTTACAAAAATACTGATCTGGCTATTTACAATAGGATCTGTCGGGCTTAGAAAAGTTAATCGTTTCTGAGTTGGTACAGTAATCATGGCATCGGCCTGTCCACTTTTAACCATTGCCTGTGTTCTTTTCCAGGGATATACGTCATATTTGAGAGGAATGTCAATTCGACTAAATATTTCCACGATAATATCACGAAAGACTCCTTTTATTTCTTGATTTTTTGTTTTGTACATAAAAGGCTCATAGTCCTGGTCATCTGCCCAGATGAACGGCTCACCAGCATGGATCTGTGTTGTTGCCAGACAACATATTATTAAAGCTATAAATATTTTTTTCAAAAAACTCTCCAATTCATTTAATTTATATGCCGCCCTTTGGTTAATCCGCATAAATCATATATCCAGTGTTACTCCACTATGCCGGTCAGGTTGAGCAGTTTTTTTGTCCGATCGATAATTTTTTCATAGTAGGTTGAGTTTCTCTGGACATAGCAGCTTGTTGAGGCAGGCCGTTTTTTGGTAATTTTTTTAACAAATGCAACAAGCTCCTGCGGAGTGACGATCCGTTTAACAAAAAGCTCTCCCCAGGTATTTTTGTAGATCACAGAGAAGTCATTTATCTCCTTTTCCCAGGGGGATTTCTCAAAACTGACGATAACCAGGAGTTTATACACAGACTCGGCCTTCAGGTAGCTTGAAAGCTCAAGGTCGGAATTGTCATAGGAACCCAGATAATTTTTTATCTTGTTGCCAACGTTAATTATCTCCTGGATTGTAACGCTGGTCGGATTTGGTTCCATTGTTAAGATACCAGTATGGAAAATTCCGTTCCAGACCATGAAGCTTATCAGGAAGACTATGTCTGTGCTTTCAACAATGGGTTTGGCCCTTGTGGATCCGGGAAATACTCGCCATGTGTCCCTGTCCAGGGATACAATGAGTTTGGTGACGTTGATGTTGTACATTGGTTTCTGGAGAACCGGGATCTTGTTTTCTTTTTTTTCAAACTTTGCGGCAATTTTTCGGCCCAGAACCGTAAGATCCTTCTGGTTTATTGCCCCTTTAACGGTTGAATGGGCTGAAAATATTTCCTTGTAAATATGAAGAAGAAGCTTGAACAGCCTTTCGCCCAGCTCAATCTGCTCGTTAAATTTCCAGTCATTATAATTGACAAGCTTGGCTTTTCTTTTTATGTCGATGTCATACCTGGTGAAAAGGTCGCCTGCGATTTCTTTTTTCTGGTTTGGTTTTTTAGCATAGGGTTTCAGCTCGCACCTGAGATAGAAGCACTCCTTGAGGAAATTCAAAATATTTTTGTTTTTGCCCTGGTAGTATTTAAAAATTATTTCCATGCTAAAGGCATTGGGACACTGGCGAATCTCAGCTTCATTACCAGAAAGCACGTCATTTCTAAGTTCGTGGCACATCAGGCTCCCATCTTCTACTTCAAGCTGAATCTTTAAAAGTATCATTTTCATGATAGATTTTAAGGGTCTTGACAGGGATTTATGATACTGCCAGAGAACCGCACCAAAGAACTCATCCTTTTCAATATACTCCAGATTACCAAGGTCAAGGAAGCTGTAATCGCCGTAAATACCTTCAGCAATAGTAAGAACGGAATCGTAATTTATTTTCTTCCCCTCGTTCCAGCATACCCACCAGAAGGGTATCTTGCCACAAACAACAATACATGTTCTGTAAAACTCTTCCTTTAAAACATTTCTCTGCGCACTTCCAGAGCTTTCCTCATCCACACTGCCGAAAACATTTTTGCGAATATCGTTGACATCGGATATGAAAAAAAAGGCTGGTATTTTGTAGTTCGCATCCATCCAGTCCTTTATAAGATTAAGCTTCATATTAAGCTTGCTCCAGGCATCCTTGGTGTACAGATTCATGTCAAAGCATACCCATAAATCGCAGTCGGAAATTGCAGTCTGCCCAATCGATCCTATGCTTCCAATGGTATATATCCCTTCTACAGGATAAAAATTTGGGTTGTATTTCAGTAATGATTTCTTGACCTTAACATTGAAAAATTTTTTAAAGGTCGATTCTCTCTTTTTTATTTCGTCGCTGTCAACAGAGTGAACCCAGAACCCCTTGTCCCAGTCTGGCAGGTATCCAGGGCAATTGGGATAATTGATGCTTAACAGCCATGGCAGAAGGTACAGGATGCCTTCACCTTCCTTTGGGGCAAGCTCTAAAAATATTTTTTTTCTGAAATCATTGTATTCCATAAAGACGATGCTGTTTTTCCGAAGCAGCTTCTCTACGGCGGCTTTGTTGCTTTTAGCTGGGGTGCTTTTGGCTGGTTTTTTTTTCACTGGTTTAGTCCGCTTTAAATTTAATTTATTCTGATTGTGTTAAAATCACAAATATGGAATCGCACTGGCTTAAACATCCAATTTGAATCATATAATCTAAATTACAAGAATCGGTCAAAAAAAAGTTAAAAAAACTTGAAAATAATTTCAAAAATATTATTATTAGGGCAAATGATTGATCAAAAAAAAATTCTATGTCGAAAATGCAGACATTATTATATTACCTGGGATGAAAAATTCCCCCACGGATGCCGTGCAATGGCTTTCAAGGGTAAAACCCTTCCATCTGCTGTGGTGCTGAAAAATTCCGGCACACCCTGTTATTTATTCGAAAAAAAGGCCCAGAAGAAAAAAACTATCTAAATCCTTGCTTCAACAGCTTTTTATTTGTAAAACATCTATCTCAAATGTTTTTAAGCGTACCCTTAAAGCAGCGTTCACAGGGCAAACGCAGGTTCTCTGGAATAGAGTGACAAAAATCAGGTTTTCACATGGGCATCAAGGCTCTTCAGGATAGCAGAAGCCTCCTTGACGCTTTTTACCGTATAAGCTTTATAGGATTTTTTAGCACCAGGATTATCAAATATCTTCACAATCTGGGGGTTCTCTGGATTAATAATATGGATTATCCTTTTGACCTTCATCAGTTCCAGATGGTAAATCAGCTTTTTGACATGAAACATGACCCTGTTATCGACTTCCGGGTTCATTTTTGAAATGTCGTTGATAAGGTCAAAGCCTTCCCTGATATGCTCCATGACCATTACTACGCTGTTGGACGCTGTCTTGGCACTGTTGTAGTCGAATTTACCAGCAAGGCTCAAGTAGAGACGATTCTTCTCATCATCCACCTTGGTCATCCACATGGCCTGTCCCCGTTTGCCCTTTTTAATTGATGGCGGTCCTTTTCTAAGCTGTAGCTTCAGGTGTTCAATCTGCTTGTCTTTTTCGATCATATCTTTTTCAAGCCTGTCGAGTTCACGTATAAGAACAGGAGCCGAGGCCAGAGCAAGGTCAAGGTCCTTAATATCAAGGCTTGTTTTGTGCCTGAATTTATTTTTAATTTCTTCGAGATCCATAATTTTTTAATGGCAGAACTATTTTGAAGCCAGCTTTTAATATGTTACCAAAAATGCTGGATTCAACTTAAGGTTATCAGCTATGCTACCCCCGGCAGGGGAGCGGTTTTACGCAATAATATAAATTTTGATCATGCCGGTTTTTCAAAGCCCCGGCAACAATTACAGCTGATTTTGACATGTCTGGTGTCCTGTTGGAACCCGATTGAATAAATTGTATTTTCTGAACTGTAACCTGTACTATATAAAATAATATAAAAAGTGTATAAATGTCAATAACAATCACCATTTGTTATGGGCAGGTTTTTTTTTTAATGTATTTAAAGCACAAAATGCTTTACAAAGTACCGATAGAGATGATACGAAAAAATATTCATAAAAGTAGTATTATATTACAGACAAGGAGATAAAGAATGGCTTTTGAAGAGTTGGCAGCCAACCTCGGGCTGGAACCTGAAGAATTTACGGAACTTGTAGAGCTTTTTGTGGAGACTGCTGATGATGATCTTTCAAAACTGAATGCAGCCCTTGAAGCCAATGATGTGAAACAGGCATCAGATGCTGCCCACTCTCTTAAAGGATCATCGGGCAACCTGGGCTTTATGGAAATTTCAGAAGTAGCCAGGGTCGTAGAGGAAAAAGCCAGAGGTGGCGCAATAGACGGACTTGAGGACTCGATTTCTCAGCTCAATGAAAAGTTAGATGTAGTCAGGAAGCAATTATAAGTGATTTAATATTTTAACGCAGCTTTTTGCTTAGTTTATCCAGGATGTTGAATAAAATAAGCAGGAAGCTCCAAAATAGGAAATTATAAAATGTCTACTGAGGGGCTATCAATACTTGTTGTCGATGACAACCCGCTCAACCTGAAGCTGCTGGAAACCGCGCTTTCCAAAGAAGGCTATACAATTCTCAAGGCTCCAAACGGCCCAAAAGCCAGAGAGATAGCTGATGAGAAGAGGCCTGAACTAATTCTTCTGGACATCATGATGCCGGAGGAAGACGGTTTCGAAGTCATTAAAAAGCTCAAAAATAACTCAAATACTGCTTCCATACCGGTAATCTTCCTGACTGGCGTTAGTGAGATAGATTCCAAGCTGGCAGGCTTTGAGCTGGGAGCTGTTGACTATATCACAAAACCGTTTCACTCTCTGGAGGTTTCCGCACGGGTACGTCTGCACTTGCGCCTGTCGCATGCTACAAACGCACTCATAGCCAGCCAGGCTGCAAAGCTGAAGCAGATTGAAAAAGCACAGTCTTCCATGCTGGTAACTCCACAGCAAATTCCAGATGCCAAATTCGGAATTTACTACCTTGCACTTCAGGAGGCTGGAGGAGACTTTTACGATGTCCTTGATATTACCGACGATATATTTGGTTATTTTGTCGGCGATTTTGCGGGCCACGATATTGAAACAAGCTACCTGACATCATCTGTAAAAGCACTCCTGAAACAAAACTGTACGCCAATGTATCAGCCACTCGAAAGCATAAAGCTGATAAATGACGTGCTTGTGGACGTGCTGCCTGTGGGGAAATACCTCACATCCTGCTACGCCAGGCTCAACAGGCGAAACAAACAGATGACAATAATAAACTGCGGTCATCCACCGGCTGTATACGTACCAAAAGATGGCGATGCCAGACTTATCCAGATGGACGGCGACATCCTGGGAATGTTCAAGGATGTTGTGTTTGGAAAAGAAACCGTCAGAGTCTTGCCTGGTGACCGGTTCTTCCTCTATTCTGACGGAATGGTTGAATCCCCTGACAAAAAAATAATCTGGTCAGAAGGTCTGCAAATCATGCTCGAAGCCTGCGTAGAGGTGCGGGACGTGCCAATAGAAAGGGCTCCGGAAAGTATTGTAAAATCAATATTCGGCGACAACACAAAGTTTGAGGATGATATCGTTCTCCTTGGTGTGGAAGTGTAAATATCCTGAGAGAATAATAACTTAAAT
>JAOZSB010000216.1 GCA_029939895.1 Desulfobacterales bacterium | reverse complement strand
TACAGCACGTTGGGTGCTATTCTAAAAAGTTAAACGGGACACTACTGACTTTTTGAAAATAATCAGTCGCATGTTTCATTCTTCTGAAAACTTCGCCTGTATCACCGGATTCGGGTACCCCGGCAAGCCTGGTGCCATATGCAGAGTCGTATGTGTCATCGAGTGTGATGGATGCATCAGCTTTAATCATTCCCTTGTTTATGTCATGAATATTGGTTGCCAGATAGTACGGCATGGATGCTATTCCTTCTACCAGGCCTACTGCTATTTGTATTGGTGACAAAACCAGGTTTGTAAGCCCCTTGAGTGCGCCGCCAAAACCGTGTTCCGGGTTTGCACTTTTTTGTTCTGTAGTTGCACAGCCAATAATCAGCGATAGACACAAAACTATTACTATGGCCTTTTTCATTACATTGTCTCCTTTAAATTTACTTAAAAAAATTTCATTGTTTTTTTGCTGCCTGACGTTCCATTGAGTTTATGAACCCATTTTTTCATATTGCAAATGTCACGCCAGGATTTCATTATAATACCAAGTCCCTGCTTTTAAAACAACTACAATCTTTTCCACGCCTGTCTGTGGCAGTTTCCAAAAAAAAGGTTCTGCATTTTGTGCACAGGCAATGTACACAAAATGTATAACCAATAAAAAACTGTCTGGCCGAGAACGGCTTGATTTTTTTTTGCCAGTTTTGTATTGTATATAAACGGATTTAAAATACGTAAAAAAAAATCAATAATATTTTCACTTTCAACAATGCTCGGCAGTAATCAGAAAAAGCGGCTGATCTGCCGGAAACAGCATGACCCGCTGAACTGGTATTCTTTTTTTTCGGACTATTTATGGACATTGCCCTGTTATATTCAACACAACCATCGTTTCTGTTCCTGTGCGCCGTTGCAACCATTTTTGGATTGTGTATCGGCAGCTTTTTAAATGTTTGCATTCACCGGCTCCCCATTGAGGGCCTGTCAATCGTATCTCCGCCATCTTCATGCCCGTCATGCGGAAATAAAATCAGGTTTCACGATAACATTCCTGTAATCGGCTGGTTCGCACTCCTGGGAAAATGCAGGGACTGCGGTGAGAAGATTTCATTCAGATACCCAATGGTAGAACTCATGGTCGGTCTTTTCGCCCTGACAGTATTCCTGCAATTCGGAATCACCATTTCAGCAGCAGTACATTTTGTATTTATCTGCGCCTTGATCGTGATTACCTTCATAGACATTGATCACTACATTATCCCGGATGAAATATCCCTTCCCGGCATCCCGATTTTTTTTGCAGCATCTTTTTTTATTTCCGAAGTATCGTGGATAGAGTCTGGTATCGGCATCCTGGTGGGTGGCGGAAGTCTCTGGCTGGTGGCGGTTATTTACATGGGGCTTACCAAGAAAGAAGGCATGGGCGGTGGTGATATAAAGCTGCTCGCCATGATAGGCGCATTGATAGGTTACAAGGGCGTGCTTTTTACAATATTTGCCGGGTCATTTGCCGGAACCGCAGCAGGACTTTTATCGATGGGCATAAAAGGACTTAAATCAAAAATCCCCTTTGGGCCTTTCCTGGCCCTTGGTGCTATACTCTATATTTTTTATGGTGATTATCTTATCCAGTTGTATTTCAACCTTTTTGTATATAAGCCTTACTAATAAGCTTTATTAACTGGTTTAACAAAGGATAAACAGGTGCTGCCATGATAAAAAAAGATTACCCGATAATTGACAGCCACATGCACTGTGGTGTTCAAAATGTATCCCAGCCCTATGAGCATATTGAGTTGCTGCTGAACCAGGCCGGGATTGATGCCTGCTGCCTTTACGCACCAGTGGAGGATATTTATTACCGCTATTCAAGAAATTTTGATGACAATGAGCAGTGGCGGGCCTGCCGTGAAAGCGCGCATGATTACCTGTTTAACCTTGGCGAGGAAAACTCCAATGTATTTCCATATTATTTTGTGTGGAACGACTTTGAGCTTAAGGATCTGGACAGGCCCTTCCGGGGCATAAAATGGCACCACCACGATGGGGAACCGGAATACCGCTACCACACCCCTGAATGCGAGGCCATGATAGATTTGATTTGCGAGAAAAAACTCCAGATCGTTCTTGAGGAAACCTTTTCAACCACCCTGACGCTCCTTGAACGAATCGACAGCAGAACCGTGGTAATAATTCCGCACATGGGTTTTTTAAACGGGGGATTTGACAGGCTCTTTGCCGCTGGAATATGGGACAATGAAAATGTATTTGCAGACACCGCCCTTGCCGGGCCCTGGGAGATTGCTGCATTTATCGAGCGATACGGCCCTGACAGGGTTCTTTTTGGCAGTGATTACCCCTTTGGTCACCCTGCCAGCGAACTTGCCACGGTGCTGGGCCTGGGCCTGGACGACCAAAGCCTTGAGAAAGTTCTTTCAACAAATATCCTGGGGCTTCTTAATCAGGACACGATAAATTAAAATAGAATCAAAAAAACCATCTGGGGTTGCGCTCCACTCAGGGCCGACCATAACGGAAAAAAGGGAAAGCTGATATGCTCTCCCTTTTTTATTGTTTAAGACCAAAATTTCAATTTAATAAGTGTCATCTAATCATTACGCCAGCCTGCTGCCACAATTGACATCAGTTCCTCATTTCTGTACACATCGTTTACTGATCTCAGGACAATGCCCTCTCTTGATGCAATACCAGCCAGATCCTGAATAAGACCATTGATATCCACATCGGTCATATAAGAGCCGTCAGCGAGTTCCACCCGTTCAATCTCATTCTTATCATCAGACTGCCCGTCAACCCTGACCATATCCCTGTCGCCATATTTCAGGTAGAGATTTCCTGAATTCATATGAAAAGCAACATCGTCCCGTGAAATACCTGCACCAAACTCGATGGTGTCGTTGCCGCCATCTTCATGAGTGCGGTTCATGAATCCAGAATAGTGTCCATCCTTAACCACGTCGCTTTCATCACCAATGTTAAAGACATAAACATCATCGCCTTTACCACCCTTGAGGTTATCTTTTCCCTCGGACCCGACAAGGCGGTCTGCCCCTTCTTCGCCAAAAAGATTATCTTTGCCTTTGCCGCCCACAAGGGTATCATTATCTTTCCCGCCCTTTAGTGTATCATCATCTTCTTCGCCATAGAGAGTATCTGCGCCGTCTTCACCATACAGGGTGTCCTTGCCCTTGCCGCCCAGCAGAGTATCACCGCCACCCTTGCCGTTTAATTCATCTTCACCATCGGATCCAAAAATTACATCGCTCAAACTTCCGCCGGTAACCCTGTCTCCTTTTTTTGTGCCAAAGACCAGGTTGTGCACATTGTTCCTGCCCTTATAACTGTCCTTCCTGAACCACCCAAAGTTCCCGGCAACCATCCTGTGAATCTCATCTCTACCCAGGTTTACTGTCCCGCCCTGGGTTTTCAGAGATTTTAAAATGCTTTTGTTTTTTGAAAAATAAGACCTGACAGTAATGGTTCCCTGGTCACGCACTTGAATATGCAGGTCCGTATCCCTACGGATAAGCTTCAGGGATTCAGGGCCGGGGCAGTCAATTGTCAGTTCACCATCAGAAAAGGCACTGCCTGGTAAATCAAAGGAACCAACGACATTCCCGTCATCTTTAGTATCAAATACCATGCTCTCGTTGATAAAGAGGTCAACCTCGGCCATCAATGCTTTCTTGCCGTTCATGGTAAAAAATCCATAGCCAGTATCGAGATTGTCACCCAACTTGATTGGAAAAGGTGTTTTTGCATCACCACGAGGTGTACCAAAGGAAGTAATGCCAAGATCACGCAGGGATTTACCCTCTTCCGGCTGGAAGATGCCATCCTGGTTGGTGTCCTGCCACACCATGAGGCTGTTGATTAAATAATCCTGCCAGTCAATAATCTTGTTGGTGTTTTCATTAACAGAGTCAATAAGCCCTTCGATACCGTTCGTACCACCGTTATCAAAGACCTCGTTTAACATATCAATTTTTTTGTTGCCATCTGTATCAAAAAACAGAAGCCCGTCCTCTGGGTCAATCCAGCCTGATTTTTTCCCGACGCTGTAGCTGAAGTGCTTGTCTGTGGCGTATGATCCCTTCATGGAGATGTCATTAATCTTCCCGTCATTATTGAGATCCAGCACAATTGCATTGTTGATAATCCTGAGTGTACCAGCACTGGCAACGCTGCCCGCCCCTGCTGGTCGAACGTATTTATTCATCAGTAGCTGGAAAGCAGGGTCAAGGCTTTCATCCAGGGTTTGCACCTGGTAATCTCCGATTTTAAAGTCCCTGTTAGCATTTGCCACCTCACCTGAATACCGGGTGGCTTCGGCAAGGATGCCACCCTGGTAACGGGAGTACATTTCATAGATACCCCTGGACTCTGCTACACTGATATTATCAGCATCAATGCCTGGATTGTATAGACCAAAAATCTGGGATTCAAAGTAACGGCGTTTGGCAACATCGCCTGACGGAGAAGCACCGCCATTGGAGTTATAGCGAATTTCATACCAGGCCTCGGGACGGTTACCATTTTCCATGGCCTTTTTCAAACTTGGACTATTTGAAAGAATTCCATGATATGCCAGGGAAACTAGGACAGCTCTTTCGCTACTGTGTGGAATATCCGCAAGCCAGGTATCAACTTTGTTTTCATATAATTCTACAACTTCGTCAAAAACCTTTTGTATCTCATCATCGTTTTTAAAGGAAAAAGTTGAACGCATTTTCGCCTTGTCTGATGAGCTGTAGCGCGAATCATTTTTGCGCCAGCCCATATATTTATCAAGCCGGGTGTTCAGATTTTTATCAGGCGGGCCACTTAGCAGAGCCATGATTTTGTTAAGATATTCATCTTCAGCATTATTGGCATAAGACTTTGAGTATGAACCCGGGGCAAAGCCTAAATGCTCAAGCACTACATCTCTTGTTTTACCATGCTGGCTGATACTGAATCCTAAACCAATACTAATATCCCTGGCACTTTCATAATGTGGAGTCAGGCTGGAACTTCCAAAACTTTTAATAAGATCAAAACGAAATTTTTTGTAATCTGCATCACTGCCAAAGGCTTCATTGAAAACAAACTTCTTATAGGCATGCGGACTATCTTTGGGGGGATCAATTTCCTGGAGATTGCCATTAAACTCTGGCTCACTGGTTATAAGCTGCCTGTCATCATCAAAACCCTGACTGTCTTCATCATAACCCGGTCTGTCACCATCATAACCCTGTCCGTGATTAACAAAACCCAGCCTGTCTTGATCATAGCCCTGCCTGTCATCTTCATAACCCTGTCCGTGATTAACAAAACCCAGCCTGTCTTGACCATAGCCCTGCCTGTCACCATCATAACCCTGTCCGTGATTAACAAAACCCAGCCTGTCTTGATCATAGCCCTGCCTGTCATCTTCATAACCCTGTCCGCTATTATCACGATCATGCCTGCCATTATTGCGACCCCTCACAGGTACAGCACCGACAGTCCTGTTAAAACGCTCATTAGCAGCGCTCGCATCTGCTGCCGACAGGCTATTCTCAACCTGCAATAACTGAAAAACTGGGGCAAAGCTTTGCTCCAGGGTTTGTATTCTGTCACTTCCGGTTCTGTAGTCCCTGTTAGCATTTGCCACCTCTGCTGAGAACAGGTCAGATTCCTCAAGAATTTTTTCCTTGTGCCTGGTGTACATATTATAAATGGCCCTGGCCTCGGCCCCATCAAGATTACCAGAGTCGGTGCCGGATTCGTAGAGACCCAAAACATGGGACTCAAAGTAACGCCGCTTGGCAATACCATTAGATCGAAAATTACCATAATTGGAGTTATAACGAATTTCATACCAGGCCTCAGGCCGGTTATCACCCACGACTGCTTTCCTCAATTTTCTACTTGCGGGAAGAGTGCCATTATATGACATGGAAACAAAGACGGCCCTTTCTTTGCTGTTTGGAATATTTGCAAGCCAGACATCAACTCTTTTTTCATAGTTTTCAATAATTAAGTCAAAAACGTCCTGTATTTCAGCATCGTTTTTAAAGGAAAAGCTTGAACGCATTAAAGATCGTTCATAAGCACTATAGTTTGAATCCTGACTGCGTCTGGCCATGATTTGATCAAGCTGATTGCCCACATCTTCAATGCGAGGGCCATTGAGCAGAGCCAGGACTTCGTCATAGTATCCATGTTCAACTCTCTTGGTTGAATAATTTGAAAAGAAATCTGGTGACAGGCCAAAATATCCAAGTACTGCACTTCTTGTTTTTCCTGGGACGGTAAGATTGAATCCCAGACCAATGGTGACTTTATCAACGCGGTCGTAATAAGCTGATTGTTTAGAACCCTCAATAGTATTAATAAAATTAAAGCGAAATTTTTTGTACTCTGCCTCAGTTTCAAAATCTTCCTTGAATTTTAACATGACATTTCTCCTATTTTATTCTATTTAAGTGTACAGATTATAATAATTGAAAAACAGCCGTCCCCCATGCGGGTGGTTTGATTCACCTCAACACTGTCTATCCAGCCCGATAAAAAGTACGGCCAAAATAAAAACCAACGGCATATCTATTAAATTTGATTTGATTTTGAGACACCAGCGATATGACTATCATCGTTGATGTTAATATAGGTGGTATGGAAAAACTCTTCTCTCTTCAACGACCAAAAACACTACACCAAGTGCACTACATCAGACACACTACATCAGGCACGCTACATCAGAGACACTACACCAAGTGCACTACATCAGACACACTACATCAGATGCACAACACCAGATGCGCTGCATTTAAAAAAGTTTTCCAAAGGTATGCCTGGAAAAACACACCTGTTATATGAAACTGCTCAAGAAAAGGGGTATGCTTTTTTAATATCAAACTTCGTCCTTTCTGAAAAAAGCCGTCTGGTTCCCGCTAAACAACTGCTTACAGACCAGAAAGTGCTGCATGAACAGGTGACGAATTGAGATTCTATACACAGGCCAGCCATACTGCATACTGCTTCCCACAGTACAGCTTACTACTCCCGGCAAAAACCCGGGGCAGCATGAAACCAAAGGCCATTACTACTGATTAAAAATATACTTCCAGCTGATATATAGCTTAAATTCCCCGATATTACTCTCAAACAAATAAACAACTACCAACACTCCATCAATCAAACTACAGCAGATACACCTTTAAAAATGCCGAACAAAAGACAAACCTTTTCCTTTGTCAATTCGACCACAGCAAGTCATAGTTATTGTCTTATGATAGTTATTGTCTTAAGTAAGCTCAGCCTAATTTGCCCTAGTCCTGAAAAGGAGGCAGGTAGACCCAGTACATGAGTATATAAATTTTATTAATAATGATTATTGCAGGCACAATAACACATGAAACAAAAAGAACAAAGGAAATTTTCAACTTTTCTAAGAAATAAAGCATAGGGGCAAAAGGCCTGATAAAAGAATGCATGGCTCGTTTGTTTACCATTGCGGATTATGGATGATCAAACATCAAAAAAGTGTTCTTACAGCATATATACAGGCATTCGAGGCTGTAAATAAATT
>JAOZSB010000215.1 GCA_029939895.1 Desulfobacterales bacterium | reverse complement strand
TATTTGGGCCAGATACTTATCAACAGCATTGGAAAAACTCATACTCGAGTCCAGCTTGTCAATAAACGCTCCCCGCGTGATTTGTGATTCTGTTATTGCCGCCCAATCTTGAGCATCAGCCTTGCGGCCAAAGGTTGCTGACACCGGCCTATGTCCCTTGAGCCGAATTGTGGCAGTGTACCTTGTTCCAGATTTCAACTTACGTGTTCGAATCCATGCCATTACAGAGTCCCATTTTTCTTGTCGCACATATGTCGCACGACAAGGTATATACTGGTTGTTTTTACTATGTCAACACATTGCTCTACATTGCGTATCGTTACTCCATGGCCCACAACAAACAAGGGCTTAACTCTCTGTAAGTAGGAGTTAAGCCCTTGTTTGTACTTTTTAAGTTTTGGCGCGCCTGAAGGGATTCGAACCCCTGGCCTACGGATTAGAAGTCCGTTGCTCTATCCAGCTGAGCTACAGGCGCAGCAAAAGTAATCTTTTATTAGAAAAAAACGGCTGTGTCTATAGAAAAATATTTTTTTTCTTATTTGGACTTTTAAAAAGGCAGGATATGCTGGAATAATGTGAATTAAAACTGTATTTGTTATCTATTGCGGAATTTTTGAATATGTGATATGAAATAAATTGTTTGAAATAATTATTTAAACACGTTAAATAGTTATTTGATTAGTATTGTTATTTGTCGATATTTGTTTTGGGCATAAATTCTAATCCTGGACGTATCAGGGTTTATAAAGATAATTTTGTTACCATTTGAATTTCAGCTAAATAATTTCAACTAAATAACCTGAAGGGCCACAAGGTCCCTTTGAATTTTATAAATGTGAGAAAAATGGCAAAAGCAAAAAAAAAGAAGCCGGACTCTGTTAAAGCTAAAAAAGCTGTTGAACCCGTTGATGCAACCGAGGAAGTTGACGATTCCGAAGACATTGATATATATGACGCAGACGGCCCTCAGGAGCTGGATCTTAGCGAGAAGGAACCAGAGGATCAAGATAATAAAAGGATGAGACCTGGTAAACCAAGGAGCTCAGGCAATAAAAAAAATAAGCTGACCGCACCTCCTCCAAAGGCAGTTGTCAAGTACGACCCCCTGCAAAGGTACCTTTCCGAGGTAAGTCAATACAGCCTGTTAACCAGAGAAGAAGAGACCGCACTGGCTATTAAAGTGCGTGAACATGGCGATACTGATGCAGCTCTTGAGCTGGTTACATCGAACCTGCGCCTTGTTGTAAAAATAGCCCTGGAGTTCCAGCGGGTCTGGATGCAGAACCTTCTGGATTTGATTCAGGAAGGAAATATCGGGCTTATGCAGGCGGTGAAAAAATTTGACCCGTATAAAGGGGTCAAGTTTTCATACTATGCCTCCTTCTGGATCAAGGCCTATATCTTAAAGTTCATTATGGATAACTGGAGGCTGGTGAAAATCGGCACAACCCAGGGACAGAGAAAACTTTTCTTTAAGCTAAAAAAAGAAAAACAAAAGCTGATAGACCAGGGCTTTGACCCAAAACCAAAGCTTCTGTCCGAACGGCTTGGGGTTTCCGAACGCGAGATTGTTGATATGGATCAGCGTCTGGATGGATGGGATCTTTCCCTTGATGCCCCAATTAAAGATGATTCCGATACCGAGCGTATCGACTTGATCAACCCGGACTCAGAATCCACCGAGGACCAGGTCGCACGAAAAGAAATGGATGCCCTGCTGCACGTTAAGATTGATGAGTTCAAAAAAGATCTTTCCGAGCGGGAACTTGAAATTTTTGTGTTTAGAATTTTCTCTGACAGCCCTGTTACTCTCCAGGAAATTGGCGATAAATACGGTATTTCCAGGGAGCGGGTAAGACAGGTCGAAAAAAATGTAGTAAAGAAGATGCGGGACTACTTTAAACAGGAAATCCCTGATTTTGAATCCTATACCTATGATGAATAGGAATATTTAATAATATGTCAATATTTAACATAAAGGCCCTGGCGGTTGTATTTCTGATTTTATTTCTGGGGGGGTGTCAATCTGGAACGATGTCGCCTGTTGATACTTCTGGGGAAAAACAACCCATTGCATCCCATGCTGATCAAACCGATGAGGGCTACATCCTTAATGACCGCAAGGCTCCCCATGAAGCTGATAGCTCTCTGTACTACTACATGGCTTCAGCCTGGGCAGAAAAACAAAACCAGTCCGGCAAAATTGTAAGCTACCTTGAAAAAGCTGTTGAGGCAGACAAGGATTCCACTTTTTTAAAGCTGGAACTTGCCCTTGAATTTCACAGGCAAAAGAACCATGACGCAGCCCTTGAAACTGCGAAGTCCATTCTTGCAGAAGACCCGGAAAACGTAAATGCAATGATTTTTTACGGTAAACTGCAACACAAACTAATGAAACTCGATGAGGCAGCAAGAACCTATGAAAATATAATCAAGCTTGATCCTGAAAGAAAAAATATTTATCTTCACCTGGGAAGAATTTATTATAACAAAAAAGAGATGAATTCTGCCCTGAGGGTATATTCTGCGCTGCTCCAAAAATTTCCGAAGGTCTATGCCGGTCATTTTTTCATAGGCAAAATAATGGCTGACAAGGGCCTGTATAAATCAGCAGAAGTGCAGTTTAAAAAAACCCTGAGTATTGAACCATCCCTGATTGAAGCTGTGACCGAGCTGATCGAGCTGTACAAATTAATGGAAAACGATGTAAAGACCCTCAAGGTAAAAGAGGGAGAAGGCCTGGCCACAATAGCGATTGAGCACTACGGCAGCTATGACAACCGCATCCGTGATCATATTTTGAAGCACAACCCTTCCATAGCAGACCCTGATAAAATCCATGCTGGAATGGTGATCAACCTGCCCAGCAAAAGCATTGTTGACGGGGCTGATGTTAAGCATAAAATAATTGAACTGTATAAAAATCTTCTGTCAACAAACTCCAATAACGTCATGGCATCAATGGATCTGGCCTATTACTACCACATAACAGGCGATGAGCAAAAGGCCGGTGAAATTTTTAAGGATCTTGCCAGCCGCACTGATATTGAAGAAGACCTCGTAACCAGCGCTTACCAGATGTACATCAAATCAAACCGCCACATTGACGGAGTGTACGTCATGGAGAGCCTGCTGGTATACTCACCTGCCAGCTCCGGCTTTCACTACCTTTTGGGCATTGCCCTTGATGGATTGAAGAAGTATGAGCGGGCCATTGATCACTTTGACACTGTCAAGCCTGACTCAAAATACTATAAAGATGCCATCATCCATATTGCATACATTTACCAGGATTTGAAACAGTATGAAAATGCAATTGAACTTCTGAAAGAAAAGATTGATGAATTTCCAGATGACCCGGAATTCACGCTTTACCTGGCTGGAGTTTATGAAGGGATTGATGATTTTGAGAATGCTCAAGAGATATTGCAACAGGGTATTAAAAAATATCCCAGAGCTGCCCCCCTGTATTACCGCCTGGGGGTTGTGTATGACAGGCTCAACCGCAAGGAAGATGCTATTGAACAGATGAAAAAAGTGCTTATCCTGAAGCCGAAGCACCCCAATGCGCTCAATCACCTGGGCTACACCTATGCCGAGCTTGACAGAAATCTTGATGAAGCACTGCAGTTGGTCCTTAAAGCCATGAAAATCAGCCCTGGGGACGGCTACATAACAGACAGCCTGGGCTGGGTCTATTACAAAATGGGCAAATATAAAATGGCGATCAAATATCTTGGCGAGGCTCTCACACTTGTCAATGATGATCCTACCATCCTCGAACATATGGGTGATGCATACCTGAAGACTGGCAACCCCAAAAAGGCCCTGGAGTTTTATGAAAGGGCACTCAAAAAAAGGGATGAGGATAAGGAAAAAGATCAAGACGGAAATGAGGATAAGGCTCAGGACGAAATCAGGGAAAAACTTTTTCAAAAAATTCAAGACTTGAAAAAGCAGCAAAAAGGGGAATAATGACGAGATCCTTTTTTTTGTTTTTATTTTCCGCTGTGATTTTATCCCTCCACGGTTGCGGGGGGCTGCAAAAGCAGACTGTGCCAGACCATGCGCAATTCCTGAAAGAAGCTATCCAGAAGCGAAACTCGCATACTGAAACGATAAAGGGCCTGGGGCATATAAAGATTGGGCTGGTCAGGGTTGACCAGGCAAAAACAAAGAACGATGAATCTGCCTCAAAAAAAGCAGACCTGAAAAACAGAAGCAACTCCGTAACCCGCTCCCGTGTTGCATGGATGGCGAAAATGCCTAATATGCTGCGTTTGGAAGCCTTTGATGTTTCCGGGGTGCGGCTTCTGCGGGTTGTTGGCGATGGCAGGCAGTTTACAATACTCCACCTGATTACCGGAGAAACTTACAGCACATCCTCAGAAGACCCGGATTTAAAGCTGTTAACCTCCGTACCTGTCAGGGCCGGTGCAGTAATTCAGCTTCTCATGGGGCGCATTCCAGTCTCTGGAAAATCCTCGGCAAGTATCCGGGAGCATGACGGGAAGACCAGCCTTGTCCTTTCAGATGGTTTTTTTGGGAAAAGCCAGGTCATAGTTTTTGATGAAGATCAGTCCACCCCTGTGAAGATCGAGCATTTCAGCAGGTTCGGCAGCCTTCTCTATACTGTGGAGCTTGGCAGGTACAAGGGCGATATCCCCAAAATGCTGACCATTACTGATAAAGATGGAAATGGTTTTTCAATTCATGCAGACAGGGTCTGGCCCGGCACGCCCATTGCCCCGGAAAAATTCAAGATAGACACTCACTAATGCCGCCCCAGCGACAAAATTCCCTATCATATGACAAGCAGTAACGTGCATTCAATTTTAAAGTTTTGACACTGTAAATAAAAGTGATATAGAGACATAGGGGTGAAAAGACCCGGCGGTTTGCCTGGTCAAAAGATCTGGCAATTTGCCTGGTCAAAAGACTTGGCAATTTGTCTGGGCGCAGTTTTTTTTTATTATGCAAAAGATACTGGCTCTGATTGTATCTGGAACCTGCTATCGCACATGGCCCAAAAAATAACAGGCCACAGGTGTCTGGATGCAGTATCATGCAGGGCTGAAAACTTGAATAGAAGGGAGAAGTACAAAAATGACTGAGATTATGGATGGACCAGCCTGTGGATCATGCGGGTCAGGAGATTCTGCAGCAGCAGCGGCTGATGATCAGGACAGAAAAATTGAAGGCTCACTTTCAAAGATCAAGCATAAACTCCTTGTCATGAGCGGCAAGGGCGGGGTTGGGAAAAGCAGTGTAAGCGCAAACCTGGCCGTGGGACTTGCAAAACAGGGCTACAAGGTTGGACTGATGGATATTGACCTTCATGGGCCGAGCCTGGCAGGAATCATGGGCATCGAGGGTGCTCTCAATGTTAACGAAGAGGCCCAGCTTGCGGAACCAAAGGAAGTTGCAAACGGCATGAAAATTGTTTCCATGCAGTCTCTTATGGAAGATAGTGACCAGGCGATAATCTGGCGCGGACCAGTCAAAACCGGCATCATTCGGCAATTTATTTCCGATGTGGTCTGGGGAGAGCTTGACTACCTTGTAATTGACGCACCTCCGGGAACCGGTGACGAGCCGTTAACAGCAGCCCAGACCGTACCCGATGCAAAGGCAGTAATAATAACAACAGGCCAGGACGTGGCCCTTGCCGATGTCAGAAAGTCCATAAACTTCTGCAAGGCCGTGAACATGGAAATGCTGGGACTCATTGAAAACATGGGCCCCTACACATGCAAATGCTGCGGAAAAAAAGTCGATCTTTTCAAAAGCGGCGGCGGACTTGTGACATCAAAGAAAATGGGCGTGTCATACCTTGGCGGCCTACCCTTTGAGCCAGCCCTGGTTGAAGCATGCGATACAGGCAAACCCCTGATGGGCGAAGACTCAGACAGCGAATTCAGCAAGGCCATGGGCGGTATTATCAAGCGCATAACTGAACGGCTGGATTAAGAGTAGTACTTTCGGAATATTTTTTTTGCATAGAGCCTTAGCTTTGAATCATGAGAACTATGCATGATTGGATTGGTCATTAGCTCAATAGGCCCTATGCAATAAAAATTGCCAATACAACGTTCTGATGCTCATGCATAAATAATGATCTTGTTTTGTTTTTATAGGGGGTTGCGCCATGTGTTTCACTTTGTGCCCCTACCCCCCGCCTTTTCCGAGCAAAGTAGATTTAAACGGCGTACATTGTTGAGAATCGCCTTAATCTATCGATCTGAAAAAAACCGAAAAAATAGTTGACAAGCCGATACATATTCATGTATGTAACATCCAATGAGGTTTTTAAAAGAATCTCAGTTTAATTATACCATAGCGATTCATAGCGCATCATAGTGAATTACTATGAGTTCATCCACCTTACCATTGGAATAATAGAAATTCTATGTGAAGAATCTATTTGACAATTATTTTTTTGTTTGATATTCTCAATAATAAGTATAATGTCTATTATTAGATTGTAGTACTCTTTGGAGGCAGTTTGAGCGTGGTAACCTGTTAGCTGTGTTTGTGTTCATGTTTTATAAAATGCTTTAATTAATTTGCCAAAGGGCATTTGCAAGTGGTGGCTTAAACCATGCAAAAAAGATGATCTAAAATTAGAGTCCATGAAGTACTTAAACGAATTGAGTTGTTCGATTCGATGCAGTGGAATCATTTTTTTGCAGTATTAGTCATGGTAAAGCAAAGTAGCTCCTTTCCTGTTTGGCATGATAAGATACGCCAAGCATTAAAATTGTAGATTTTTTAGAATTTTTTGGAAAAATATATTTAGATACAGTTATGACAAATTAATTGTTTAGCATTAAAGTAATTACTATAATACACAGTAAAGCTTGCGATGGGTAGCTATTAGATAAAAGTTGTTAAGAAATGTTTTGTCTATTAAAATCGCATAAACTCGGAGGAGACCATGATCATATTGTCAAAAGAAGAATTATTAGATTTATACGAAACCCTTGGCCTGGATCCAACTCGTCCGCTACCTGACGACTTGACAGAAGGCCATTCTGAAGGCGGTTCCGCAATGCCTACCGATGTAAAGGCGAAATTGCTTGAAGAAAACTTTAAAGACTTTGATGATTTTCCACAAGAAGGGAATCCTGGCTGGATAAAATAGCCCTTTATTCCTTTTTTTCTCTCAAAATAAAATAAAAATAAACTGACCCACAATGCTTTAAATTGTGGGACAACAGAATAGCTGTATGCTTTGCGGGACTATACCGTTAATTAATATATAATTAAGGTGTGAGGCAAAAATGAGTGAGTATCGAACAATAGATGGGGCAATCATAAATGATAATTATTTGATAATTGAGGAACTTGCACATATAATAAGAGGGGGCTATAAATTTGATTTAATAGATTTTGAAACATTTTTAAATCGCAAAACCATAGATAACGATAGCAATCAACCATTTGGCATCATAAGTACTCAAGAAGCAATTATGTTGTTTGATAATTTTATCGCACCAACCTCGGACGGTGAAGAAATAATTCCGAGGGTCTGTAAAATAAAGTGTGTAAATGGTCGGTTTTAAGAATTGATTTTAAGT
>JAOZSB010000214.1 GCA_029939895.1 Desulfobacterales bacterium | reverse complement strand
ATGGTTGCGTTATCATGATTTGTGTTTACGTAGATTCTTCCCTTGTTGAGTTTCTGCTCAAGCTGTACTGTCTGGGATTTTTCATTTTTTAAACAAGACATCAGCGCAAGGGCCATGACTAAAATTACGAGAGTTTTTTTCATACTGTTAATTCCCCCAAAATGGGTTTTTTGATACACCTGAGCTTAATGCCAACGCCTGATTTGTTCAAGGAAAAAAAAGGGTTTCTGGTTATGCTTTAAATCCAATTAAAGTGATGTCATCCTGTGTTTCGTTATTTTGTTTGTATTCTAAAAAAGTGTGCATAATTTCTTCCTTTTGTTTATCAAAGGGAAGTTCAGATATTCTGGCGATGAGGTTTATGAGTCGCTTGACACCGAAACCTATATTTTTTGTACCCCCAAGCTGATCAACAATGCCGTCTGAAAACAGGTAAAACAGTGAATGTCTGCCAGGCTCGATTTCATGATTTGTAAAATTAAAGTCAGTGTCAGATTGCTTGTAGCCCAGGCTGTGCCTGTCGCCTTTGATTAAGTAGGTCTTATTTTCAGCAGACACTATACGGGACTGCCGCGCGCCTGCAAAGGTCAGCTTTTTTTGTTCAGTATTTACAAAGCAGATGGAAGCGTCGAGTCCTTCGTTTGAGAGTGTTTCTTCCCTGTCCTGTTGCAGGTTGGACTTTACAAATGCGTTTAGTGCCTTGAGGATCAAGGCCGGGTCCCTGGTTCCGCCATCCCTTACAATCCGCCTGAACCCGGAGGTTGCAATAATTGTCATGAATGCGCCGGGAACACCATGTCCAGTGCAGTCGATTACTGCGATTATAAAGCCCTGGGAGCAGGGTATCTTAAAATAGATGTCGCCGCTGACCACATCCTTGGGCATCCAGAGAACAAAGCTGTTTTCCATGAACTCTTTGTCACCGCCAAGGTTGGGCAAAAGAGAGTTTTGAATAACCTTGGCATAACGGATGCTGCCGATTAGCTTGCTGTTTATTGCTTCGGTTATCCTGTTTTCGTTTTCCAGCCTGGTCTGTTTTGCCTTTTGCGTTATGTCCCGGATCGAGCCGACAATTTTTGAATTGCTTTGAACATTCGCGCTTATCAGCCTTGCGCTTATTGCACAAAGTCTGGCTCTTTGGTTTCCGTCGAGCAAGAGTGCTTCATAGTCAACCACCTCGCCTTTATGCTTAACCTTTTTAAAAAAAGATTCCAAATCAAATGTACTTGAATCAATCTCACTGTATTTAAGCCCGATAATATCATCGCGCTCATACTTGGAAATAATCTTTATGGAAGGGCTTACCTCAATCAGGACTCCATCAAATGAAAACTCAAAATAAACTTCCTGCATATTTTCAAAAATACTTTTGTATTTGTCTTCGCTTACCTTGAGTGCTTCCTGGGCAGCGTTTTTTTCTAGAAGCTCGTCCATTGCAAGCTGTGTGCGCTCACTTACAAGTGTCTCCAGGTTGTCGTTTGTTTGTTTTATCCACTGCCGTGTATTTTCAAACTCATTGGACAAAATGCCGAGTTCATCGGTTCTGGGTGTTTTAAAGGTTATGGATATATCCTGATTTGACCGCATTAAGGTTACCTTGCCAACAAGCTTAGAAAGAGGGGATAATATTAAAAATCGTAAAAATGCTATGATGAGAAGAAGAATCAAAGTACCGACAATGATAATTGTAATTACTGAAAAGGTCATGGATTTTTTGCCGCGCTTTGTTATATCCCGATCAACATGAATAATCATATTCAGCGCAGGAAGCCCGAACATGTCCTTATATACTGCCCTGGCTTCAATTATGTCTCTGCTTTTTGGCTCTATGATGTATTTGCTTTCATTTCCGTTATAAGCAGCCTTCGTGTCCGGGCTGATCTCTGAAATTGTAAAATTAACACGGGTTTGACTGGAGAGTTCTTTTAAAACAGACTTGCTGATAAAACGCCCCATGATGATAGTGCCGTTGATCGGCCCTTTTCTTTCAGAGGTGATTATGGGCCTGGATGAAGTGAACAGATAGCCTCTTTCAGTTGGGTAGATTCCTGTCTTGAAGCTGGTGAGTTTTTCATGTTTTACCAGAAAATCTTCTGGCCGGAAGGTGGATTGAAAACCTTTCAGGGAAAGCTCGTTTTTCCATGTTTCATCAAAAATTTTTCCAAAAACAACTTCCCCAGACAGGTTTATAATGTATAGCAGGTGAAGGTGGTTGCCCTTGAAGGTATCAACAGGCAGGTTGGCTTCAACAAACTCCGGGTTATCGCCAGCTACAAAACTGTGGGTGTCACTCCATGCTGCCCAGTCATTGTTGAGGATGTCCAGGTGATAAATTTCTCGATCAAATGCCATTATGCAGCGTTCAATATCCTTCTGTGTTTCAATCCTTTCCAGGGCCTCAAAATCTGCCAGCACAAAAATTTTCTGCAAAGCAATATCAATGACAAGAAAAAGAAAGAAAAATGTAACAAGAATTATCCACGCTTTTTGTTTTATAGTACCAAACATTTTAAATAGTTCCCCTGGAGAAACATCCGCTTATGCCCAATTTCAGCGCTGGATTGAAATTTTAATTCTCAAATAATACAATCTGTATTCCTGTGGTTAAAATTTCAATCCGCCTTGAACTTGAACAAAATTGAAAATTTTTCCACAGTAACTAAATAATCTTTTAAACTTAATAATATTAAAATACTAAATCTTTTAATGGGTTCATTATTCTTTATCAGTCCTTTTCAAATTTATCAAGTATGAAAGATTATTCTGCCAGTATAAAGTCATGATTTGCATAGGGCAGTGGGATAAATGGTTTTTGTGTGTTTGGGGAGCTTGTTGTTTTTTGTGATATATGAAGCATATGTGGACTTTTGCAACGGGCAAAACCTATAGCAAAAGTTTATCGACCGTTAGCAGCAATGATCATTGTGCATCTAAAACATTCCGAAGAAGCTGTATAAGTTTGTTGCCCGTGAATGGTTTTAAAATAAATCCTTTCGCCTTTTCGCCTATCTCCGCAACAGACCCTTCAGTTGAATAGCCACTGGCTACAATTACTTTTACATCCTTATCAAGTTCGATAAGTTTCTCAAGGCACTTTTTGCCCCCGATCCCCGGCATTCCAATATCAAGCACAATCAGGTCTATATCTTTGTGTTGCCGGGAATAGATTTCCAGGGCAGACTCTCCACTATTTGCCGAGAGCGTTTTGTATCCGAATCTTCCAAGCATTGTCATCATGACATTTGTTATACTATTTTCATCATCAACAAGCAAAATGGTTTCTGTGCCTTTTAGTATTAAATCATCTTCAGGGTTACCCTGCGATGAATTTTCATGGTCATCAGGAGAAGCAAGAAAATAAATCTTGAATGTTGTACCCGCACCAGGCGCACTTTCGCAGGCAATATGTCCTCCATGATCTTCTACAATGCCATAAATAACAGATAGACCGAGACCTGTTCCATCTCCGATTTCTTTAGTTGTAAAAAACGGATCAAAAACATGCTCTTTGATTTTTCTATCCATTCCAATGCCGGTATCTGAAATTGTCAGGATAACGCACTTGTCTTCTTTCAAGCTGATCGGTTTTCCCGGGTGCATTTCAATAAATGCTTTATCAATATGGCTGTTTTCTGTTTTGATGGTCAGGTTGCCCCCATCAGGCATTGCGTCTTTTGCATTTAAACATAAATTTAAAACTACCTGTTCTATTTGTCCTTGATCCGCCTTTATGAGAAACAAATCAGCAGCAAGGTCGAGTTTAATATTAATCATACGAGGTAAAACCCGATCAAGCATCGTCTTGGTTCTTTGTATTTCATTATTGAGATTGGTTGTGTACAGATTCATTTCTGACTTTCGGCTAAATGCCAAAAGCTGTTTAACAAGATTGGCTCCCCGTTTTGTTGTTTCGATTATTTCCTGCAAAAAGCCTTTGTCCTCTTGTTTTGCATCCATTATCAGCAGCTCAACTGTGCCTGAGATTATAAAGAGAAGGTTGTTGAATTCATGGGCTATACCACCAGCGAGGGTGCCAACGGATTCCATTTTTTGAACTTGCTGGAGTTGAGCTTCAAGTTGTTTTTTTATTTTTTCAGCCTGTTTACGTTCGGTGATGTCAATCCAATGATTTACTACATTAGTTAAAATACCTTTTTCATTATGAATTGGAAACATAGTACCTTCTATATGAACTTGATTAGAATCCTTATACCCAAGCTCATTCGCATCCCATTGAACTGAAAAATTAGCTGTCTTTCCATCTTCAAATACTGAACGTATTTTTGGTATTAAACCTTGCTCTATGGCAATTTCATCTTTGAAAACATTGTATTTGCCTATCAATTGATCTCCAGTAATATTTAACAATTTCTCCAAAGCAGGATTGCATTTAATTATTGTTCCCTTTTCATCGGATATCCAGGTTGCCAATGGACTTTGAGCAATAATGCTATTAAGAAAGTTTTGATTGTTTTTCAGTGTTTCCTCAGCCAGCTTTCGTTCAGTTATATCAACAATCGATGTTGCCCGGACAGTTTCATTATTCTTGTACAGCATCTTCTTGCCGCGAATAGATATAGGAAACAGGTTGCCATTTTTGCGTTGTCCCATTGCTTCGTAAGGGGAAGGCAAATTGTTCAGCATATGTTTTTTGACTAGTTCGTGGCTTTCTGGAGCAATTATTTCAGTTCCGAATATGCCGACAAATTCAGAAGGATTGTTAAAACCAAACATATCAGCCGCAGCCTGATTAGCCTCTATTCCAATACCGTCTTTACTAAAAAAAATTGCCTCAGTGGAAGCATTCGAGAGATAACGGAAACGTTGTTCACTCTCATGTTGTTTTTCCTCGAAGTGCTTACGTTCGGTTATATCATTGCCAATGGACTGATATCCGATTGTGTTCCCCTGAGCATCGAACAAAGCGCGGTTGACCCAATGCTGCCAGCAAATATCTCCACGTGGTGTAATCACTTGGTGTTCGTGCGACTGGGTTGGTGACTCAAGGGTGAGAGATGCAATATTGTTCATTACAGCTTTATGGTCGGCTTCTGGTATCAGCGAGAAAAAGGTTGAACCGATTAACTCATCATTGGTTTTATTAAAGTATCTACAATAGGAACTATTTGCAAACGTGATCTTGCCATTGGGGAGAAAATTGCAGATAAGCAGGGGGGTATCTTCCACATATCCGCGATATTTTTCTTCACTCTCCTTTTGCTTAGCTAATACCATAATATACTGACGGATAATAAATAACAGCACAACAAAATACGCAATCAGGCGAAGTAAATGCCACAGCCACCATCCGCTGTTCCAAATCGAAGATTGATAAAATGATATTTCAGCCACACCAAACAACAGGGACATGCAGGCGAGCAGGTAGGCTTCCGTAGTGTCAAAATAGTAGAAATCAAGCATAAAACGAAATGCAGCTACCAGAAACATCATACCAGACAGGATGTTTATAACTCTGGCAGCAGTGGTGAATTCTCCATTGTGAATCATAGCGGGAAATGTATCAGGTAATAGGAATATCCAGGTGCCACAAAGCAAAGAACCTGAAATGACAATCCATGATAGTGAAGTTTTTTTTGAAAAATATTCAACAAAAAAAGGGAAGCAGGTCAAAACAAAACAGAAACCACCAATAAGACTGGCCAGGCTGTGTAAAAGAACAAAACCATCCCCTGGTTTTGAAATTGCATGGAAAGTATCTAAAATACCCATGCCAAGAAAACCCAGGGCCAATAAAAAAACTTTTCCTCTGGTCTCATCATTTTGTTTCAGAAGCAGTATTGAGGCCATAAAGATGGCAGCAAGGACACCCATAGCCTCAATAGTAGAGTGCAACGGCTTGTTCTCCAGGTTTAAGCCAAGGAATAAGTTTCCCAGGCTGACATCAGCAAAAACCGGTACAGTCGCAATTGCAAATAGTATTATGTAAAATTGGAATCGACTTTTTCGCATCAAACCAAACCTACATAAAAAATTTATAAAAATTTTACGTTTTCCTGGTGTAGCTTCCTTGCCTGTATCTACCCTTGCCAGTAGTGCAAAAATCAGCACACTGTCAAAGCATGGCCGCACTTTGAAAGCTTGAGAGATTATCAAAATATCATGATAAACGCTAATGTTGAATTATGATATGCAAATATCAACATATCATAATTAAAAAAGTTTTCAAGGAAAATGTTTGCATTTTATTAATCATACCTGGTGGTCAGCCCCCTTATAATAAGGCCAAAACTAATGAGAGTTTTTGAGCTGCCGATAATGGAAGTTTTGAACTAAAAACTCTCATTGCCGCTGGACCAAAAAATGGGGGCTTGACAGAACGGCTGCGTACAAAACACCTTTAAAAAAGAAAGTGGTCATAATGATTTTATAGTCGGAACCCGGATTAGGCTGGGGAAAGGGGATATAGGGGATTGCAAAAAATAGAATCGATGAGATTACCGCAAATCCAACGAAAAAACAGGGCCATGCATGTATTCGTTCATGGGAAATCTTGCGTGTCCTGACAAGGGCAAAAACAGACACCGCAGTCGTAATAATAATGCCGATTATTACGCCAGCGAACATTGCAATACCAATTATCAGGCCCATAATTATCCCTCAAAAGAGAAAAGTATGTGAAAAAGCGGTGCCGGGTCAACAATCCCTGCCAATATTTGCTCACACCAGTAGTGCAAAAACAGTTCACTGCCAAAGCAGATTATTTATGTTACCCGAAATTCAGTTTCACCCAGGTCTTTACAGCAAATATTATCATTCATCCAAAATATCCCGAATGAGTTTAATGAATTCGTTGCCACTAAAAGGTTTCAGAATAAAAGCTTTTGCTTTTTTGCCTGCATCCTTAACTGATCCTTCATTAGAATATCCACTTGCCACAATTGTTTTTACGTCGTGGTCAAGTTCAATGAGCTTCTCAAGGCACTCTTGACCACCCATGCCCGGCATGCCGATGTCAAGTACAACCAGGTCTATTCTCTCCTGAGTATATATTTCAAGGGCCTTTTCTCCGGTATTGGCAGAAAGTGTTTTATACCCAAACCGTTTAAGAAAGGCTTCCATGAAAATTAGAATGCTTTCTTCATCATCAACCAGCAGTATGGTTTCTGTGCCTTTTGGCAGTAGTTCCAGGCTATTAACATCAGGCGATTGATCTGCATTGTTATCACTGGTGGCATGGAAATACGTCTTGAATATTGCTCCTGCGCCAGGTTCGCTTTCACAGGTAATATGTCCTCCATGACCTTCTATAATACCATAAACAACCGCCAGGCCGAGACCAGTGCCTTTTCCTATATCTTTGGTTGTAAAGAACGGATCAAAAATATGCTCTTTGGTCTTTTCGTCCATCCCTGTACCAGTGTCAGAAATTGTCAGAATAACGCACTTGCCTTCTTCTAAATTATTTAGTTTTTCAGGGAGCCTGTCCACAAAGGATTTATCGTTAATGCTATTTTCTGTTTTAATGGTTAAGCTGCCGCCATGGGGCATTGCGTCCTTTGCATTTAAACATAAATTTGTAATGACCTGCTCTATCTGTCCCTGGTTAGCTTTTATGTTAAAT
>JAOZSB010000020.1 GCA_029939895.1 Desulfobacterales bacterium | reverse complement strand
CTAGTGCCCAAATCCAATTGAAATTATTCGATTTTTAACGGGACACTACTGACCGTAATTATAATTTTTTATCGTTTCAATACGCTGTTCCACAGTTTTTTTTTCGTGAAAAAGCAATGTATTACAGTGCGGGCATTCATCTGAATCACGATTTACTATTTTATTACACCAGGGACAAACAATTATTTCTTTTTTAGTATTATTTTGATTTTGATAATAATTATTCAGATCTGGTGGTCCTTTTGGTTTTTCTTCAGGATTGTTTGTTTCTGTTGTCATGCCTTTCACCCCATGATGATTGTAGATTTTTTGCCCAATATAAAAAAAATATTTGTCAGATCGCTATCTTTCCGTGTCCTGTCTGGCTTCATAAATTTACACATAATTATTTTACCATGCTATAAAAACAGCGGGTTGTCAACAGGTAAAAACACTTACATTAAAAACCGATTATTGAGCAAAAACCTGACCATAATTATTGATTGACATTATGTAAAATTTGTTTTAATTCATTCACAGCAAGGAGCCTTATGGGCTTAATAGGGAATCCCGTTAAAATCGGGAGTGGTCCCGCCGCTGTAATCGAGGACGTTTTTCGCATAGTCCACTGTCGAAGAAAATCGATGGGAAGGAGCGAAATAACGGATGATCCGAGAGCCAGAATACCTGCCTTGCTGGATATGCCAGTCATTCGCGTGAGACGAAACATAGATTGGTAATGTTGGGTAAAGAAAGCTGGGTGCACCCTTCAAGCAAAATGCTTGAGGGGTTTTTTTATTCCTGGATTAGAACGGCGGGACTGTCGGCCAGACAGACGACCAGACTGTTGACGATTTTGGTTATGTGTCTGTTTTTGGCTGCATCAAAAAAAAGGGCAAATTGTTTATCAATTTGCCAAAAATTTAACCGTCAAAGGCAGTTGTGCCTTTGATGGAAATTCACGTCAGTTCTATTAAAAGGAGTTTTGAAAATGAAAAAGTTGACTATTGCGATTAGTATTTGTATTGCATTTTTATTTATTCTGCAAGGCACAGCATTTTGCAATGCCAAAGGGCACGGGGATTCCAGGGCGGTAAAAAAGGGAATACTGTTGGTGGCCTTTGGCTCAAGCGAGCCTGAAGCCCAGGTGTCCTTTACAAATATCGGGGCAAAAGTAGAAAAAACCTTTCCAGGTGTCCCGGTCTACTGGGCTTACACTTCCCACATCATTCGCAAAAAAATGGCAAAACAGGGAAAAATATTAGACTCAGTCACCATGGCCCTTGCCAAAATGAAGGACAAAGGTTTTACCCACGTTGCTGTTCAATCCCTGCACACAATTCCCGGAGAGGAATTTGATGGTCTTGTTAAGGATGTAAAAGCATTCAGCAACATGAATGACGGATTTACACAGATCCTTGTGGGCCGCCCTCTTCTGTCAATCCAGGAGGATGTGGAGCGTGTAGTAGATGCAATCCTGGCAAACATTCCCTCAAAAAGAAAACCCGAAGACGCAGTGGTTTTGATGGGGCATGGATCGCACCATCCGGGAAATGCGTATTATTCAGCAGTAAACTGGCAGATACAGCTCAGAGACTCCAACGTCGTTGTAGGCACGGTGGAGGGTTATCCTGAAATGGATACAGTTTTAGCTTTTTTGAAGAAGATTAAAGCTAAAAAAGTGTGGCTCATGCCCTTTATGTCTGTTGCAGGCGATCATGCAAAAAATGATATGGCAGGTGATGAGGATGATTCATGGAAGGTTATCCTTAAAAAGAATGGTTATAAATGCGAGACAATACTCAAGGGTACTGCTGAATTTGATAATTTTAACAGTATCTGGGTGGATCACCTCAAGGCGGTTGTGGATCATTTGCCCAAATAATCACCCTTGATTAGTTTTGCAAAAAAATATGTATAGACAATCATTGTACAGGAGTCGCCAGGCTAACTTGATGCCCGGCGGCTCCATCAAAATTTAACACCGCAAAAACAGTACCTGTTTAATGCAAACATCTAACAATCGGAGCTACTTTTAGTTTGCTTGATAAATCACCAAAACCCGCACGATCATGGATTTCTTTTCCAGCACAGGTAACAGCCTGTTTCTTGCTGCTGCTGGTCTGCATCCTTGTTTCTGCTGCAATGGGAAGCATGCGCATTCCAATTAAAGATGTTGCAACTGCCATGGCTGCTTTGATTTTTGATAATCAGAGCCTGCTGGCCGGGCTTGACCCGTCTGTGTATGCGGTTGTGGTGGATGTGCGTTTGCCCCGCATACTGACATCTGCGTGGGTGGGCGGTGCTCTTGCGGTATCCGGGGCAGTATTCCAGGGCATCCTCAGAAATCCCCTGGCTGATCCATATACTCTGGGTGTTTCTGCTGGTGCTGGTTTCGGTGCATCACTGGCTCTGATACTGGGGCTTTCCTTTGGGGGTGTGTGGAGCATTTCAATATTTGCTTTTATTGGCGCACTTACCTCACTTTTTGTGGTTATGCGCCTGTCCGCCAGCGGCGGTGGGTATTCCTCCAGCAATCTTGTTTTATCGGGCATTATTGTTGCCGCTATCCTGTCGGCTGGAATCAGCTTTTTAAAGCACCTGGCTGATGAACGTGTTTCTGTAATAATTTTCTGGCTCATGGGCAGCTTTGCATCCAAGACCGGGACAGACGTTGCCCTGACCCTTGGCTTTGGAATAACCGGAACAGCAGCCTGTATTATTTTCGGGCGGGACCTGAACTGCATGGCTCTTGGGGAGCGCAGCGCATCTTCCCTGGGAGTGGACACAGGAAAAGTAACTTTAATTCTTTTAATTACTGCATCACTTATGACTGCAATCTGCGTGGCTGTTTCTGGAATCATCGGCTTTGTGGGACTTCTGGTTCCCCATATTCTAAGGCCCATTACAGGGCCGGACAACCGAAAGCTGATCCCTGCAAGCTTCCTTGTTGGAGCAATTCTTTTGCTGGGCGCAGACACCCTCACCCGTGCAGTGCTGCCATCCGAGGTTCCAATTGGTGTTTTAACTGCACTTATCGGCGGCCCGTTTTTCTGCTGGATATTCAGGAAACGCTTAATGGGGGACAATGGTCATGGCCTGTAAATTGTCCAATGTTTGCGCATCCCGTGGTAGTAAAACGGTATTATTTGATATTAATCTTAATGTGGCTCCAAATGCATTTTATGGTATTTTAGGTCAAAACGGTTCTGGCAAAACAACACTGATTGACATACTGTGCGGCCTGCTAAAGCCGGATTCCGGCACAATAACCATTGCAGACAAACCAGCTTCATCGTACAGCCGCAGGGAACTGGCACAAAAAATTTCTTTGGTGCCGCAGGATTACGGTATTTCCTTTCCCTTTACTGTCAAAGAGATTGTCATGATGGGCAGGCATCCGCATATGGATCGTTTTTCCACGCCACAGGCACAGGATCTTGATAAGGTTAACATGGCCATGACAGAAACCGACACCCTGGGCTTTGCAAATCGCTTTATAACTGACCTTTCAGGTGGTGAGCGTCAGAGGGTAGTATTTGCAAGGGCGTTGGCACAGGATGCGCCTTTCATGCTTCTGGATGAGCCAACAGCCAGCCTTGATGTGCGTCACGCACTCAGGCTCATGAGCGGGGTGGATGAGCGTGTAAGTAAAAAAGGCTGTACTGCAATGGTTGTTTTGCAGGATGTAAATCTTGCTGCAAGATATTGCAAAAATCTCATATTTTTAAAACATGGACGCATCATTGCACATGGCCCGGCAGAGGATGTGCTTGTTCCTGATGTTCTAAAGGATGTGTTTGACATAGATGCACAGGTGCGCTTTGAACCGGAACTTGGCGTTTTGCAGGTGATTTTTAAATAATGGAAAACATCATAAAAATACTTCAATATTTTTTACTGCCTCTGACATTTGTATTACTTTTTGCAGTATTTTCCAGCAATGCAATTGCAGGCTCTGTGCATTCCATGAATGCGTTGTCAGATACTGAGTTTCAAGACAGCTCCGGCAGAAAAATTACCATTGCAAAGCCATTTACCAGGATCATTTCTCTTTACCCTGCTCACTCGGAAAATTTGTTTGAGCTTGGGCTGAATAGTGAAATTGTCGGGGTATCCAAAAATGCTGATTTCCCGGAAAAGGTTAAGGATATTGCCCGTTTTTCATATCGCTTTGATGCTGAAAAATTTATCAAGGTCAAGCCGGATCTGATCCTGATACGCCCCATGGTGGATCATGCCTACCCAAGGCTCATCAACCAGCTTGAACGCCTTGGCATTGTTGTTGTATCGCTCCAGCCCTCGGATGTGAGGCAGATGAAGCTCTACTGGCACATACTCGGAATGTTGACTGGAAAGCAGGAACAGGCAAAACAAATGATTTCTGTTTTTCAAAACCAGGCAACAGCATGGCATCAATGGGCTGGTAAGATTGAGCATAAAAAACGTGTTTATTTTGAAGCAATTCATGGCAGGATGAAAACTTTTACTCCACAGGCAATGGCGATTTTTGTGCTGGAAAACGCTGGCGGATCAAATGTGGCAGCAGATGCAAAGTCTGTCCTTGGCACGAACATAGCATTTTACGGCAAGGAGCAGATCCTGTCCAAGGCACGCCAGATTGATGTTTACCTTGCCCAGGCAGGAGTAATGAACAGGCCGACCCTGGAAATAATTAAAAATGAACCCGGCTATTCCATTATAAAGGCGGTTAAAAATAATAAAATTTATATAGTTGACGAAGCAATCGTATCTCGCCCCACCATGCGTCTGCTTCTTGGCATTCGAAAAATTGCGGGCATCCTTTATCCCAAAAGGATAGCCACGTTTCCAAAAATTCTAAAAACCTTGTAAGGGCAGCTTTGATACAGTTTTACAAATAAAAGTTGATCCATGATAAACTTACATGCAACAGGTAAAAAAAAATGAATACTAAAACAGAAACAAAAATAGTTTCAGGTACGCTCTACGGCATTGGCGTTGGTCCGGGCGAAGCAGGTTTAATCACTGTCAAGGCAGCACAGGTGCTGGAAAAAGTGGACGTGATCTTTACTGCATCATCAACTAAAAACCAGCACAGCCTGGCTGTAGAAATTGCAAGGCCCCATATACCTGAAAATACACAGGTCAGGGTTTTGGGATTTCCCATGACAAAGGATGCTCAATCTCTAAAAAAAGCATGGGAAGAAAATGCACTGACAATTATCCAGGAACTTGAAGCTGGAAAAACCGCAGCTTTTCTTACCCTGGGCGACTGCCTGACCTATTCCACCTTTGGTTATGTTATTCAAAACATTCAGCGCATTGCCCCGCATATCAAGATTTGCTCGATTCCTGGAATAACTTCCTTCCAGGCAGCAGCAGCACGTTTGAACAAGCCGCTGGTTGAGGGAGAAGAAAGCCTGCTTGTAGTTTCCGGTGTCAAGGGCGGCAATGCCTTCAGGAGCATGAACCCAAAACCGGAAAATGTTGTCTTTTTAAAAGCCTATCGAAACACCGACGATATTGTTGATGCTCTGGAGGAATGCGACATGGCCAGGGAAAGCGTGGCGTTAATCTCCTGCGGCAGAGAAGATGAATTAGTTGAAAGGGATATTCGAAACCTCAAGGGAAAAGATCCTGATTACTGGACACTTGTTTTAAGTAAAAAGGGTGATGATGAAAAAGAGTAACACCATAAAGGCCAAAAAACAGCCGATTGCTGTATCCCTGGCTGTCACGGCCCTGTTTCTCTGCTTTGCTTCTTTTTATAATCCCCTGACACCCGATATTATGTCCCAGGGGCTTTTGTGGCCACTTTTACGCTTAATGTTTTTTCTGTTTATTGGTCTGGCAGCAGCGCAGGCCATGGAAGCAACTGGCTGGACACGCGCCCTGGGAGGACTGGCTGGCCCTTTGTTCCGTTTTGCCCACCTTCCGCCACAGTCGAGTGCTGCTTTTTCCACAGCGTTTTTGTCTGGTGCAGCAGCAAATGCAATGCTTTGGGAGTTTTACCAGAGCGAAAAAATTACTAAAAAACAGCTCATCCTCTCCAACCTCATCAATCAGCTTCCAGCCTTTTTTTTACACCTGCCAACGGTCTTTTTTATTATTGTACCTCTGGCAAAAACTGCCGGAATAATTTATCTGGCCCTGACCCTTGTTGCAGCCCTTTTACGGACTTTTCTTTTTCTGGTATTGGGAAAAGCCCTTTTCCCGCCTTCTGAATGGGCCCCCTCCCCTGCCCTGAATACACAATCAAACAAGCAACCGAACGACCAACCTGATAGCCAAAAAGCAACCCGGAAATCAAGCGTATGGGACTCAATCAAAGCAAAACTCCCCTTGCGTCTTGTTGGAATCGCCATATGGGTGATACCTGTTTATACTGGAGTGTTTGTTTTAAGCAGTATGGGTGGTTTTGACGTGCTTCAAAAATTGATCACCAGGACAGTGGCTGTTAGCTTTGTACCTGTGGAGTCGCTTTCCATAATAATTTTAAGTTTTGCTGCTGAGTTTTCTTCTGGCTTTGCTGCTGCCGGCGCACTTATGGATGCTGGAGTACTCACCATCCGGCAGGCTGTGCTTGCACTGCTGCTTGGTAATATCACGGCTTTTCCGATCCGGGCTTTACGCCACCAGCTTCCCCGCTACATTGGCGTGTTTTCACCAAAACTTGGCACTCAGATTCTACTTCTGGGACAGGGTTTACGGATCGCCAGTCTGGTTCTGGTTGGTGCTGTCTTTTTTATTTTGACTTAAAAATGCATCACTACTCTACTACATCAGCCTGATACAAATTGCCAAAATGAAGATGCACAAAAGAAGCAAAAGTATTTCTGGCTTTATAGCCAATTGCATTTCTGGCTGGATTGCCGGAATAAAAACTAACTGGCGGGTCTGCATCAAAGATGATGTCAGAATAATGAAACACATGACCACGCATTTTTTTATTCTGCTTTAAAACAAAGAAGTCTTCCAGAGGAGCTACTTCAACATACCCAAGTGCCTGCAATTTTGTCTGCATTCTGGTTCGATAATTCAAGCAGCCAGTCATGGGATACTCTTTTCCATCGGTGGTGAAAATGGATTGCCCAAGGTACATCAGACCGCCGCATTCAGCATAAATCATGGCACCTTCACGGCTTTTTTGCTGAATACTTTGCAGCATGGACTTGTTGTTTGACAAGGCTTCACAGTGCAGTTCCGGGTATCCTCCGCCAAAATAAAACGCATCAACATTATCTGGCAGTTTTGCATCTGAAATCGGGCTGAATTCAACCAGCTCGTAGCCGAGTTTTTTTAAAATTGTGAGATTGTCCTGGTAGTAAAAACAAAAGGCCCGATCTTTGGCAATACCAAGGCGCCTGGGCCTTTGCGCCCCTTTTACTATTGGGTCAATTTCTGCCAGGGCAGTATCTTTAGCAGTAAATTCTGACAAGGAAAGAATTTTATCCAGATCAAAATTTGTCTGGATCGTGTCTGCCAGAAGCGATACAGTTTCAGCAGACAAGGCCCCCTCGTCTCCCATAAACAGCCCAAGGTGCCTTGAGGGGATGTTAAAATGCGAGTTCTTTTTAAGGCTGCCCAGCACTGGCAGCCCGCAGTATGTCTTGATTGATTTTTTTAACAGCTCTAAATGGTTATCGCTTCCAACATTATTTAAAACAACTCCGATAATATTGAGCCTTGGGTTGAAATCAACCAGGCCCTTAACAATTGCAGCAGCGGTTCTTGCCATTGATTTGGCGTTAATCACCAGAATCACCGGAACCCCAAGTTTTTCTGCAAGCATTGCAGTAGAGCCTTCGTCAGAATCAGCAGTTTTTCCGTCATAAAGGCCCATAACACCTTCAATAACAGAGATGTCTGTATTACCTGCATGTGATGCAAAGGAGTGATGAAAAAAATCCTCAGGCATCATCCATGTATCCAGGTTAATTGACGGCTGTCCCGTTACAATTCTATGAAGACTTGGATCAATATAATCAGGGCCGGCCTTAAAACCTTGAACCGCAAGTTTCATTTGCCGGAAAGCAGCCATAAGACCAAGAGTAACCGTGGTCTTGCCGCAACCGCTGTTTGAACCTGCTATTAAAATTGCCTTTGTTTTCATGATTTTTTTATGCGCCAAATGCCTTAAAGTTTTCGCTCATACCCGCGTTTAGTCACCATCCGATCATTTATCATAACTGTTTCGCTGTTTCCAATTATGATAATTGAATTCATATCCATATCACACTCAAGAAAATCCTTGAGCAGGCTTACTTCAATTTTTTGACCGCCCCTGAGTGCATGCTTTACAATGCCTACCAGAGTTGTGTCTTTTCTATGTTTTAAAAAGCTGGCCTGCAACTGGCGGATTAACTCTACCCGTTTTTTGCTCACAGGATTATATACCGCAGTCACCATATCAGAGGCTGCTGCTGCTTCGATCCTCTTTTCAACAGTTTCAGTTGGGGTCAGCAGATTGGACAGGCTCAGGGTTATAAAATCATTGGTCAGGGGCGCACCAAGGAGCGACGCTGCTGCAATGGATGCTGAAAGACCCGGAGAAATTGCAGTATCAACATCAATTCCAATAACAGCCATGCGCTCATATACAAGGCCCGCCATCCCATAAATACCAGCATCACCAGAGCAGACAAGTGAAACAGTTTTGCCCTTTGCAGCAGCGCGGATTGCTTCATCCACCCGTTCGATTTCCTTTGTCATGCCTGTAGAAATTGCTTCTTTGCTGGTAATAATCGGAGCTATAAGCTCAATGTATTTTTTATACCCAACAACTACTTCACTGTTTTCAATAACACGCCGGGCATGAGAAGTAATATAATCTGTATCACCAGGGCCGATTCCCACAACAAACAGTTTCCCTTTACTTCCCTGTGGGCAGACCATTTTTTTTGCTGCAACGGCAACTGTTACATTTCCGATTTTTTGTTTTACTGCAACCAGTTGAGCCTCCGGCCCGGCGCATAGAAGTGCGGCTGGTTCTGCCACGCCCTTTGCATTAACATGTTTTTGAGCATAGGCAGATGGCTCTGACATGCCGGCTGCACTGACTTCATCAAGCTGCGCTGCTTCATAGGAATGGAGGATGCTGTTGATTGACTGCACATATTCCACAAGGCCAGGCTCATTTTTTTTCACATCAATGGTTGCAACCCCGGCAATGGAAAGGGGAGACATCTCAAAGTCTTCAAACACACTGTTGACAGCATTTGCAATTTCGTCTTTGGAAGTATTTTTATTACACCCAATACCGATAACAAGGTTTGCTGGTCTGATAAAAAGTGACTTCTGCAAAAGGTCTTCTGGAATTTTGTAATTTTTTTCTGTGATAAAACACAATGCACCATAGTCAGTAAAATCTGCATCATCAAATTTCTCAAAGTGATCGAGCTTAAGGTCTGTGCTTCCATAATATGTATCAAAGAGTATGCGATCGCAGATCAATGCAACAGGAACCTGATTTAACATGCAGCTTGACACCTTTTTGATCATTGCTTTGTTTTCAACATTTGCGCCAATCTTACTGGCAATCTCATCTACTGCCATGATGTTGTTTACATCAGTTGCAGTAGTAATAACAGGATCAGCTCCCAGACAGGAAGCAAGTTTGACTGCCATGGCATTTGCACCGCCAAGATGCCCTGAAATCAGGCTTATGACGTGGTCACCAGCTTCATCCATCACCAGCACTGCCGGGTCTGTGGATTTATCCTGGATAAGGCCTGCAATACTTCGCACTACAATTCCAGAGGCCATAATAAAAACATGGGATTCAAACTCATGAAACCGGCTTGAAAGGCTCTCTGCAAAATGATCAAACCCAGTTAATCGCTCATCAGAATAACCAGCAGTTTTATCAAAAGGAGCAAACACGCATTGTGCATCAATAAAATCAGCACATTTAACTGCCAGGTTAAGGGCCTTATTGCCCAGCACCCAGATGGCGGCTTTTTTTCTATTCATTGGACTGTCCCCGCTTTGCCTTACCATATAAAACTGAACGGGCATTTATATCTTTTGTTTCAGCAAATGCTTCTCCAACAAGGATCAAGGCCTGTTTAGTAATGCCATGCTCAACCATGGATGAGTGAATATCACATAATCTGGTTCGGATAATTTTTTGATCCGGCCACCCCACCCTGTAAGCAATTGCAGCAGACGTGGTTTCAGGAAAATGTCTGGTGAGCTTCTCAACAACAACCTCTGCCTTGAGAGCACTTAAAAAGATAACCATGGTAGACTGGTGTGCAGCAAGTCGCTCCAGATCCTCAAGTTCCGGAACCGGAGTTTTGCCGTGAGCACGGGTAAACATGACAGTCTGTGTTCCATCGGGAATCATAAATTCTGTTCTTAAAGCAGCCGCAGCAGCCATGGCTGAAGAAATCCCGGGGACAACCTCGGTTTCAATCTCATCTTGATCCAGGCGTGCCATCTGCTCATAAATCGCACCATAAATTGAAGGATCTCCAGTATGAATTCTTGCTACATTCTTGCCCTGCCTGATCGTTTCAACCATAAGTTGATGGGTCTCTTCAAGGGTCAAGTCTGCACTGCTGATAATCTTATCTTTTTTTAGGGATGTATGGGGAAGAAATACACTTTCAGGCACAAGAGATTCTGCATACAGGATTAAACCAGCAGCTTTAATCCGCTTAATCGCCTTTAAAGTAATAAGTTCCGGGTCTCCGGGTCCTGCGCCTATAAAACTGACAACCGCCATGAAGTATTCTCTCCTGATTATTTTTAAATATTTGATATTTTTTTTATTCCAAATACCGTAATAGCATTGTCAGGCTTGAGGGTATGATAACCTGCCAGCTTATGCCGCCGCGATACTTGAATGGAAACGCACTCGATCTCTTTCTGAATTTGCTTAAAAAATCTGTTAACAACTTCACTTGATTCTATTGTTACGGTATTGATAACCATCTGACCATTATCTGTCAGGCGTTCATAACAGCAGGCCAGCAACTCGGCAAGGTTCTCGCCTCCTCCACCGATAAAAACCCTGTCCGGCTGAGGAAGGGTCAGGCAGACATCCACGGCATTGCCCTGCACTGGCTGGAGGTTGTCTGTTTTAAATTTTTTTGCATTGGCAATGATATTCTTAAACCTTCCTGCATTTTTTTCAATGGAATAAACCGTTAAATGCGGATAAAGCAGTGCAGCCTCTATGCCTACGGAACCTGATCCAGCCCCCACATCCCAGACAGTTGCACCATTGCTCAGCTCAAGTTTTGAAAGCGTCACAGCCCGTATCTCCGGGTGGGTAATCATATTTCCATCATATGCATAATTACTATCGGGTCGCCCAAAATCTACAGAGGCTTGAGCTTGAGAATCAGCAACCGGGTTCTCAATCACCAGGAGGTTCGGTGTTTGAAAGGTTTTTATATCAACAAGTTGTTCCAGGTTTGCGCTTTGCACTGTTTCAGCTTCCATGCCCAGGCATTGACATACATGCCCTTGCCAGAGCCTGGTTTGCGGATATTTTTCCATCAGTTCATGGATGATTTCACCCGGACTGTGTGCATGGGATGTCAGGATAACGCTAACTGGGTGATAAAGAATTTTACGCAAATCATCATCATGGGTGCCGTGCCTGCTTAGAATAACTGCTTGATTTGTTTTTATACCCAACCTGGAAAGGGCAACCTGCACTGCTGATATACCTGGATGAACCTCTATGGCATTGATTCCAAAATGATCTATAAGCGTGTTTGCTATCCCGAAAAGCAATGGATCGCCAGTAGCCAGCACAACAATGCGAAGCTCCTGTTCCAGTGCCTGCTTAATGTTCTCTATCAATAACGGGATATCCCTGGTGATGGAAATAGTTCTGCCCTTGAAAAATGTCATTGATTCAAGGTGTTTTCTACCACCGATCAATACATCGGCTTTCTTGACATACTGCTGCTTTTCCTGCGACAGGGGCTGGTCAATGACATCAATTCCAATTACATCTATTTTTTTGTTATCCGGCATATTCCCCATACTTTTATTTGTATGAAAGTTACTCTAAGCATCTACAACTCTTTCATATTTCGTTGTGGACAGCAAATAAACACATAAATAGTCTGCCCGTGGCAGTCTGTTATTTTTTACTACCGGGTTTGACTTCCCATTTTTTATAAACACTGTTATTAAAATCGAATAAACAGATGGTCACCAATGCCTTGCAGTCTATCATATTAAAGGCATTGTGCAATGCTTTTTGCCCTACAGCTTCAATGAAACCGGGAACCTCGGGATATCCTGACTCAAAAATGTGTCGTGCGTTGTTGGCTTGCTTTACAAATTTGCAGAACTCACTGGACAGGCCCTCTTCAGAAGCAATTTGTGATAAAAAATCAAAATCAGTCAAACCGGTTCTTGCATGGGTATAGGTCATGTTCATTGCCCATTTGCACATTTTTCCAAAAAAACCAGCAAGCACAATATGCTCAAATTCTAAATCCACAGCCTTTTTCAAAGCATGGGAGAAGAAATCAGCAATCTGCACAAAACATCTTTCATGAAGTTCTGGGTATACTTCCTGGGCATAGCGTTCACTTCTACGGCCCGTGGAAAGTACGCACATTTTTTGATCGTCAGCCCGTGCCGAGTTAAGGCAGATATCAATTGTGTCTTTGTAGCTCTTTGCGGAAAAAGGCTTAACAATACCGGTTGTTCCGAGTATTGATATACCGCCAATTATTCCCAGCCGTGGATTAAGCGTTTTTTTTGCGAGCATTTCTCCATCTTTTACGGAAATGACAACCTCAACCAAAAAAAACCTGTCCGCAGGCAAGCGCCGTCGAACTTCATGCTCAATCATTTTTAAGGGTACAGGGTTAATTGCCGACTCGCCAATTGCAATGGGTAAACCAGGGCGTGTAACTGTTCCAACGCCAACTCCGCCTTTAATTATAACCGATACAGCATCAGCTTCCTCAAAAGAAACACTCGCGCTGATACAGGCTCCATTGGTGATATCCGGGTCATCGCCAGCATACTTGATCACCGAAGCCATGAATGTTTTTCCCTGATTATTATCAGCATCAGTGGAGTGAACCTCAACAGATATGAACCCGGAATTATCCGGCAACTCAATTGATACGCTTTGAGGTAAGGTGCCGAAACAAGCCTCAACAGCAGCAGCAGTCGCAGCAGCAGCGCAGGTTCCGGTTGTTATTCCTTCTCTTAATTCTTTTTTTTCATCAACACTCATGTCAATATAAATGACTCCAGGCAGGCATAAAAATTTTTGCCTCTTTTATATGAAAGTAAAGACCAAGATGTTACAATTCTTTCACATTTCGTTGTGGGCAGTGAATAAACTCATGAATTGGCTGCCCATGGCAGTTTGTACGGTGTATCATTATTCCTGCTCTAAAGCCATTATGGCAATTGCATTCAATGCAGCCACTACCAGTGTAGATCCGCCCCTGCGCCCGTCCATTAATATGTATGGAATTGAAAGTTCCTTTACCAGTTCCTTGGTTTCAACAACATTAACAAACCCAACTGGCATTGCAATCAACAGGCTCGGCTGAATTCCTTCCTCTTTAATCAACCGGATTACTTCCCATAGAGCCATGGGTGAATTGCCGATGCAGACTATGCCCTGGTTAATCGACTCTTTTAATGAACGCATGTTATATACTGCTCTGGGCAATTTGTTCAAATCAGCCTGCTCATACACATCACTCTCAGCAACACGGCACATTATGCTCTGCCGGGAGTAGGCTGCGTTTATTTTTTCAAGACGGGCCACAGAAATACCGCTTTTAATCATATTACTGTCAGATATAATTGGAGCATTTCTTTGCATGGCGGCAATGCCCTTACTGATCGGCTGATTGCAAAACCTGACAAACTCCATAATGGAAAAATCTGCTACAGTATGGATCATTCGGCGAACAACTGGCCATTGTTCATCATTAAAACCATGATTACCTGCTTCACTGTCAATAATAGCAAGGCTTTTTCTTTCAACCTCATTTCCGGGAATCATATCAATCATTGTAAAACTCTTTCCTTTATTGTCAACAGGTCAAGGTTAACCCTGCCTTTGTGTTTAAAAAACAAATCTAACTAAAATACTGTATCCATTCACAGGGTAGAGAGTCAACAAAAACCATTGCAGAGCAAAGGTATTTGTTGATTTACCCGGTAAATTTTAAAAATTTTACCCTTACAACCGGAAACTTCTCAGCCTGAAGTATTTAAATTTTTTGGAGGGTTTTTTGATTATTGTCTTTTCCTGAATTATAAATCAACAGGGGCTTCAATATAGACAGCAACACATGTAAAATCATTTTTAGAATGCCCGGCCCCGCTAAAATCATTCACGTCTGCCTGGATTTTTTGAAGCAAAGTCTCTGGCGGTAAGTTGTGGAATGTCTGAACAAGTCTGGCCAGCCGGTCAACTCCATAGGTCCCACCACTGGCAGACACAGCTTGTGTGATGCTGTCTGTATAAAACAGCAGTACATCACCGGGATTCAGTTTTGCTGTGATGGTTTGATATTGTTGTTCCTTCACAAGTCCCAATGCCTGATTCCCGCCACTTAAGAAAGTGTACTCCTTTGTCCGGGCATGTAAATGAATAACAGGGAGATGCCCGCAATCGACCAGCGCCATCTGGCTGGATGCTAAATCAAATCTGGCAAAAACCAGCGTGGCAGATAATTCCAGCTCAATGAGATTTTCGATACATTGATTATGGACATCAGAAACAATCAATAGAGCTTTTGTAATATCATAGCTTAAATTGTTGGGACACCACATTCTTGGTGTGACCTCGCAATCATACTCTGCCAGCGACTTTGCAAACTGATGCTTGATGCTGGCTCCTGCAAGAGCAGGCTGAACACCCTGGTCTGCCACATCACCAACCAGAATATCCATGTGCAGATCATCATAGATAAAATACTCGATAAAATCTCCGCCCAGGTGTCCGGGTGGCTTCATTGTGGCTGCGACCCTGGCTCTGGCAAGCTTGCCTGGAGGCGATACCTGCAACAGGCGTTTTTCAATTTCTGTCATCATCTCCTGCCGCCCGATGACTAACAAATGGTAATCAATTATTTCCAAAAGAGTAAGTTTAAACAATTCAGGATCAATGGGTTTTGTTATAAATCGATATACTTCTCCTGTGTTAATCGCTTCAATGGTTTGCTCAACATCCCTGGAAGCACTCAGAATAAGCCTTATGGTTTCCGGGTACTCAACCTTTATTTCAGCCAGCAGGGCCAGGCCGTCCATATCAGGCATTCGCAGGTCGCTTACTACTATATCAATTGGTTTTTCTGAAAGTATCTTCAGGGCATCAGCCCCGTTATCTGCAAAAAAAGTCTGATACTGCTCCTTGCGCAGCAATCGGCGCAGGGAATTAAGCAGGTTGATTTCGTCATCCACAAACAGGATGGTCACATCACTTATGTTCTTCATCATTTTTACTCTTTATTGATATGTTTTTCTGTTTTTTTTTGCCTACCCTATTGAGTGTCCGCATCCCCTGACCTGGTTACTTGAGCTTCTTCAACAAGGTGCAGGTTAAGCGGAATCCTGATCATAAATCTTGTTCCGCCTGTTTCTGGGCAATCCACAGTTATTTCACCCTGATGCTTGGTAACAATGATGTCGTAGGAGATACTCAAACCTAAACCAGTACCCTTTCCAGGTTCCTTGGTAGTAAAAAATGGCTCAAAAATGCGGGAGCGATGCTCCTCAGAAATCCCTGTACCATTATCAGCAATTTCAAAACAAACTCTCTCATCCTCTGCCCATGTTTTGATATTGATTAAACCAGTTATATCACCATCTTCGACACTTCCCGCCATTGATTGAGCACTGTTGACAATAAGATTTAAAAACACCTGGTTAAGCTGTTCCGGCATACATGCAATATCAGGGATGTTACCAAAATCTGTCTGCACATCTGCGAGGTATCTATATTCATTCCTTGAGATCACAAGGGTGTCTTCAATGCCATTATTAATATTAAAAAGCATGAATTTTCCTGCTTGATTTGAATATGAAAAATTTCGCATGCTTTTGATAATGTGATTGATTCGAGAAAAACCTTTTTCTGATTCGCTGAAAAGATCTTTAAAATCCTCCAGAATATCTTCTATTTGAAGGCTTGTTTCTTTTTGGCGAATATCGGCAATTCCAGGGGTTGGATCGCTGTCAGCACTACTGGTAATACGGCTTGCAAGCTTCCGATAATCGCCAAGCACATCTGCAAGGTCTGAAAAATAGTCAAAAAGTGCTGCAAAATTTGTTCGGACAAAATTGATTGGATTGCTTAATTCATGGGAGATTCCAGCAGCAAGCTGTCCAATTGATGCCATCTTTTCAGACTGTACTAAAAAGGAAGTCTGATCTTTTATTTGCTGGTTCATATTTTCATTTATAAGCGAAAGTTCCAAATTGGCTGCCTCAAGCTTGTTTGATAGTTCTTTTCGCTCGCTTTCAAGGTTCCATTGAGTAATAAGCGCCCGTGCAAACTGTCGAATCTCTTTTGGATTAAACGGTTTACGCAGATAAAAAATGTCATCTCGATTAACCCTGCTTATAATGTCTGCTATTGAAAATTCGCTGAAAGCAGTAACAATGACAATTTTAATATCAGGGTCAATAGCCCAGATACGCTTTGCTGTTTCTGCACCATCAATCCCTGGCATATTCATATCAATAAAGGCAACGGCAAAGGGTTTGCCAAGCTGATTTGCTTCCTTTACAATCTCTACACCATGCTCTCCGCGTTCAGCCTGGACCAATTCATACTCATCAGTGCCCAATGATTCGGTTTTTTCTGCTTTTTGTGCGCTGTTATTTGAATCGCTAAATATAGAAACACCCTTTTCCAGCACTTTGGTATCGGGTTCACTTGAAAGTAAAAACTTGTAAACATACCTGATTCCGGGATCATCATCAATTACTAATAATCGGCAATTTTGCTTCATAATACTGCCCCATGATACTCAACGATTTTATCAAAATTTTTCATAGGCTTTAATCTATCAAATAAGTAAAAAATTAAGCGACTCAGAGAATGGGAAAAATTCAGCCAAAACAAAAACAAAAGTAAGTATCATCCTGATCTTTATAAAGATTTTATGTTAATTTAAAATGGATAAAAATGCAACCCAATAAAAAATTTTGATGAACAGCAACTGAACAAATTTAAAGGGATTAATAATCGAGTAGCATAATACATGGTGACCCACCCCAGGCAGATATATATCGCCCTTTCAAAGCTGGGTTGACTGGCAAGCAGGGTGTGTCAATATTTGGGAAAAATGACGAGGAGTTGAAAAAAATTGGAACTGCCCCTCCTGTAAAGACCCTGATATCGCAGAAGTATTCAGTTTGCTTTACTGTCGTTATAGTATTCAAGATTTTTTATTATCGTTAAAACATTCCTGCCATCTTCACTTGTGTAAAGCACCTTATCTGCCAGTTGCTTGATTATATTAAACTTATATCTGCCCTCAGGGACTTCATCAGATGCTGGTTGTTTGCTGTTACTTAAATCAGACTCAGGATCATGCTCCATAATAATAATTTTAAATGCTGAGTACATGGGAACATATTGAAGTGTTAAAATCTTTGTTTTTGCATGAGCATGATGCTTGATTACACTTGTGCAGGCCTCTCCTGTAATAAGCTCAATCTCCTGAACCAGGCTGGCCATTTGTTTATTGCCAAGCTTCCTGCCATAGGCTTTTTTTGCAACATCAGAGGCTATCATTCGCATGACTTTAACAATTTTTAAATTTAGTGGAATATTTATCTCAAGATACATGGAAAAGTCCTTTCTTTTTTTACTACTCTTTATAGAGCTATTGGATTTGATGTTTCTGTTTTTTGAATAACAAACCCAAAAATTGCTTAAATAGTATTTTTATTCGATTGCCTGTACTTGATTCAGAAGGTTTGGATGCCGGCAGCAAAAAAGAATAAAAACCCTTGTCATCAACTTCACAGACACCTCCCCCTGGCATTGAAAAAATTTTATTTCCATTTACCAGCTTTTTGTTGAGTTCCATGCCAGGCCCGATATAAGTATTGGATGTAACAACACTTTTTTCCACCTCACTTTTCGTACCTATAATAACATTGTGACCAATAACAACATAGGGTCCAAGAACGACATTATCATGTATAATCACATTGTTTCCAATAATCGCAGGCGGCCTGATGTCAATATTTGAGCCAAACCTTACATTTTTTCCATATATAATTTGTTCTAATTCCTTGTATCCTGTCAAAGTGTAATGTTTTTGCTCTGCATCAAGAATCTCCATTGCTAAATCGAAAATATCATCAAGGCTTTCAAGCCCGGATAACATAAAAGTGACCTTGGAATTCGCGCTTGAAATATTTCGTAAATGCTTGTCACTCGATGCAATCAAGAGGCTTCCTGAGCTGCAATTTGCAAAAAGCCCGGCATCATAAGTTTTATCCAACGCCAGTGTAAAGTTCTCTTGATTATAGTGAATGAAAAAAAGTCCATCGGAAACAATCAAGGGAAAATTGTCGCCCCCATGATACACATTATTTTTACTAATAATACTGTCGATACTTTCAAAGGGTTCTATGGTCTCATATGAGATACTGACTCCCCAGCGGTCTCCATCTTCAAAGTATTCTTTTATGTCATGGCCTGGATCTTCAGTATTTATACTGATACTCTCGCATTGGCTCAGAACCATGAATTCCACCAAATATTCAATCAATGGTTTATTACACAATGGAACCATTGCCGGGTGAATCAATGGGAATAAGGAGCTTAACCATTCCAATTTATTTTCTCTGATTATGATTATTGCTTTCATCATAAATTCCTAATATATAACATTGATATCGGAGCCAATGATTAATTTATACCGATGGTCTGGTTATGAAATAAACAAAAAAATTCCCGAAAAATTTAAGGTTTACATTGAAATTTTCTACCTGGTTTACACAATTGTTTTAGTTATGAAAATTAGCAACAAGCTCCCATTAACCTTAATATTTATAACATTTATTTTACCTGACCGCACATCTGATTCCCCCAGGAAATCAGTATAAAATTCATGGCAAACTTTATATTTACACCGAATCTTTTTATCTTGTTTACACATGTGTTTCAGTTATTAAGCATACAAACAGCTTCCGGCAAACCTGGATTTCACTATGAGTTGTCATTAAAAAAAATCCCGAACCATGGTTTCATTTTTTATTATACGACTCAATCAAATGACGCTAAAGCATTTTGTAATGTCTTGAAAATCCTAAATATTTTGTGAGTTTTTGTAAGTTCAAAAACCACATTCACTCCTGGAATAAGTGCTGCGATTCGGACATCACCATTCTTTGAAACTGCTTTTCTACGACAGGAGAGAAGAGCACCAAGACCACTCGTATCCATATATTCAAGGTCCTGACAATCCATAATAATATTTGGATTTGAATCAACCAGACCATGAACTTTTTTTATCAATTGCATTGGATATTCACCATCAAGCCTGCCATGAAGCTTTACAACAGAAATTTCATTTATTACACCTTCTTCAATTCTCATGACAAACCTCCAACAATTTCAATGCGTTACAAACAAAACATTTAACTTGATTTTGATCTTTCGCTATAAAATTATTATTCTCTCCCTGTAAAAGAAGCTTTCAATTTATTGATTCATTTCAATAACTCTGTCCCATAAGATGTATTCAATGAGTCTTTGATTGTTTCTGATATTGACAAAATGCAAGTGCTATGCCATTTTTATATACAGGTATTGTAATGGGTTGTCAGAATAGCGATATAGTAGCTTTTTTGTTTTTGTAACAAAAAAAAGTATCGCATAATTACAGTAGAAGTCCCTGAAATCTCTTAATATGAAAGTTCATACACGTCCTGGAGACAAGGCAAATATGGAAGAAAATCAAACAATTAATCGGTTTTCAGTTTTAGTTGTGGATGATGAACAGGATATGCTTCATTCCATGAAACGTTTTTTCAGGCCCTTTGATTTTAATCTCGATTTTGCATTGAACGGGGAAGAGGCTCTCCATATTATTTCTAAAAAGCCTGTTAACCTGATGCTGCTCGATTTAAAAATGCCGGGCATGAATGGTTTAGAAGTACTCAAGCAAGCCCGCCAGATAGATGAAGGAATAAAAATAATTATTCATACTGCTCATGGTGCCATAGCTGATGCAGTTGAAGCACTCAAAATGGGGGCATCTGATTTTCTGGAAAAAGGCAATTCCCCTGAAATACTTCGCGCACGTATTAAAAATGCCTATGAGCTTTGGGAAACTCAACAGGAAAACAGACAACTTAAAAAGAATGTTCTTCAATCTTTCAATTTTGATGGATTTATTGGAGAATCTCCGCCAGTCCAAAAACTTAAAGAAATGATAGCCCGTGTTGCACCCTCAGATGCATCTGTTCTAATCCAGGGCGAAAGCGGGACAGGAAAGGAGCTTGTAGCACAGGCGATCCATCATCACTCCCAAAGAAAAAATGGGCCGGTTGTTGTCGTGGACTGCGCTGCCATAAGTGAAACTGTGCTTGAAAGTGAATTATTCGGTCACAGCAAAGGAGCATTTACCGGTGCAGACACCCCTGCTGTCGGGCTTATTCGCTCGGCAGATAAGGGTACACTTTTTTTGGATGAAATTGGAGAGTTATCAACATCGGTCCAGGGTAAACGGTTGCGAACAATTCAGGAACGTGAGGTTCGGCCTGTTGGGTCAACCAAATCATATCCGGTTGATATCAGAATCATTGCAGCCACCAACAGAACCCTTCTTGACGAGATTTCAACAGGCGGTTTTCGCCAGGATCTCTACTACCGTCTGAGTGCAGTTACCCTTACGTCACCGCCTTTGCGCACACGAGGCATATCGGATATTAAATTACTTGTTGAATATTTTTTAAAAAAGCTGCCCCATAAGTCAAATAATATTACTGAAATTACTAAAAGTTCCATACAATGTCTGGCTGATTATGACTGGCCCGGTAATATCCGTGAACTTGAAAATACCATTCAAAGCGCCCTGGTGTTTTCAAATGGATCTGAAATTACACTTGAGGACCTTCCTGAACTACTGTCTTGCAAAAACTCTGAGATAGAAAACATTTCTCCTGAGGGCACTTTGGCCTACTATGAACTTCAGGCCATTAAAAATGCACTGAAACAATCAGATAACAACCGTCGAAAAGCAGCAAACATACTCGATATTGCCGAAGCAACCCTGTACCGAAAGATAAAGCAATTCAACCTTTAAACTGTGGAGCATTGTTTTTCGCCTGCCGGTCAAAGTACACTGCATTATTGTCACTTAAAATCTTTCCTAAATCCATTTCCTTTACCAGTAGATTAATGCTAAGTTAGTTTATGACTAAAAGCAATTTTTATAAGATTAACTTTTACTGCAACAAATATCAAAAGCCATAATTTTGGAGGCATGATTGGAAACCAGTTTAATACGTGCTGAAATTGATCTTAATAAAATAGGCAGTAACATTGCCTCATTAAAAGCTTTAACACCTGAGTCCACAATGCTTATGGCTGTAGTAAAGGCAAATGCATATGGTCATGGTGCTGTCAAGGTTGCCGAGGCAGCCCTGATGAACGGGGCAAACTTCCTGGGAACCGCAAGGATTGATGAGGCTATTGAGCTAAGGGAGGCCGGGATTGCTGCTCCCGTTCTGGTTTTTGGTCATACTCCGCCAGAATATGCAAGAACACTTTCAGAGCTTGGAATCTCCCAGACAGTTTATTCCATCAACGCAGCACAAGAGCTTGCAGACCGGGCCTTGTCCTTTAAACGGAAAATTAAAATCCATTTAAAAATTGATACGGGCATGGGCCGTTTAGGTTTTGTTGCTGCAAACGATGCTGCAATAATTGCAACTATCAAGGATTCAGTCCGTATTGCCGACATGAAAAGCCTGGAACTTGAAGGGGTTTACACACATTTTGCAAAAGCCGATGAACCAGCCACACAGTTTACCCAGGCCCAGCTCGACTTTTTTTTGAACTATGTCGAAGGGCTAAAAAAGATGGGCGTGAATCCACGGATTCGTCATGCTGCAAACAGTGCGGCAATTATAGACCTGCCAGCATCCCACCTTGATATGGTCAGGGCTGGAATAAGCATGTACGGCTATTTTCCTTCTCCGTATATAAAACAAAAATATCAATCTATTGTGGAGCTAACCCCTGCAATGACCCTCAAGTCGAACATAATCAACATTAAAAACGTTCCAAAGGGCTTTACTGTGAGCTACGGTTCAACTTATATAACCCCGGGAAAATCAGATATTGCCACCATATCGGCTGGCTATGCTGACGGCTTGAACCGCCTGCTCTCCTCAAAGGGTGAAGTATTGATACATGGAAAAAGAGCACCAGTTGTCGGCAGGGTCTGCATGGATCTCACGATGCTCGATGTTACAACGATCAATGAAGCAATGCCATTTGATGAGGTAGTAATCTTTGGATTCCAGGATGAGGAACTTCTGTCAGCAGATGAGATTGCAGCAAAAACAGATACAATCAACTATGAAGTACTGACCTCGGTTTCATCCCGTGTGCCGCGGGTTTATGTGTAATTAAGAATTTCTGATCATTCCCTGAAACATACTTTTTCACTTCACAAACAAAAACAACCCCAATAGAAACTATCGGGGTTGTTTTGTGTTTGCATTCAAAATTTTTATTTTATGCGTTAATAAGTTCCAGAGTTTTTGCAGCAATATTATCGGCTGTGAATCCGAATTTTTCAAGCATAATACCACCAGGAGCAGAGGCTCCAAACCCTGTCATGGCGATTACCGGGCCGCCGGCAGTATATTTTTCCCAGCCCATGGAAATGCCTGCTTCAACTGCAATCCTTTTTGTACCTGCTGGCAAAACCTTTTCCTTGTAATCGGCAGACTGTTTATCAAAAAGTTCCCAACTCGGCATATCAACAACCCTGACTTTCAGATCCTTTTCTAAAAGCGATTGCGCTGCCTCAACAGCCTTATGCACTTCCGAGCCTGTTGCAATGATAACAGCATCAGGGGCATCTCCGCCATCAACAATAATATATGCTCCATTTTCCAGACCTGCTCCGTCTGCTGCACTCCTGTCGAGGATTGGCAGTTTCTGGCGGCTCATGATAAGAACCGTGGGACCGTCCATATTTTCAAGTGCAAATTTCCATGCAGCACTTGTTTCCGCACCATCAGAAGGACGCAGCACAGTAAGGCCAGGTATTGTTCTGAGTGAAGCAATGGTCTCAACTGGCTGATGTGTTGGCCCATCCTCTCCAACTGCAATGGAATCATGTGTAAAAACATAAATCATCGGCAACTTCATAAGTGATGCAAGCCTTATGGCCGGGCGCATGTAGTCAGCAAAAACCAGGAACGTGGCTACATATGGACGAATTCCCCGGTGAAGAACCATACCATTTGCAATTGAAGCCATTGCATGTTCCCTGACTCCAAAACGCATGTTCCTGCCTTCATAGCGTCCAGGTTTAAAATCCGTTGAGGAATTAACAACCGTCTTGTTGGAGGGTGCAAGATCCGCACTTCCGCCTGCAAGGTAGAAAACCTTTTCCGCTATGGCATTCAAGGCCTTGCCCGATGCTGCTCGTGTAGCAATGGGAGAATCATCAGTTGTATACTCCGGCAGGTTTGAGTCCCAGCCCTCATTCAGGGTAAATTCAAGGCAGGCGGCAAATTGCACTGAAAGCTCTGGTTCCTTTGATTTAAATTCTTCAAATTGTGCGTTCCATTTAATCTCTGCTTTTTCCCCGGCTTTAACGCACTTTCTGCAATTGGTCAGCACCTCGTCTGAAACATAAAAGGATTCATCTGGAGGGCAGTTAAGATTCTTTTTTGTCAAAACAATTTCATCTGCACCAAGGGGCGCTCCATGGGCATCGGACGTACCCTGCATATTCGGGCTGCCATAGGCGATTTCCGTCCTGAGCTTGATAAGGGTCGGTTTTTTCACTTCATCTCTGGCATCGCATAATGCCTTTTCAATGGCCTGCAAATTATTACCATCTTCCACGGTAATCACACGCCATTTGCTGGCTTCAAACCTTTTCTCAACATCCTCTGTAAAGGTTATTGATGTACTTCCTTCGATGGAAATTTTATTATCATCGTATATCAGAACCAGGTTGGATAGTTCCAGGTGTCCGGCAAGTGATGCAGCTTCATAGGCCACACCTTCCATGAGGTCACCATCACCGCATATGGCATAAACATTGTGATCCACGATATCCATACCGTTTTTATTAAATATGGCTTCCATCCGTTTTTCAGCCATGGCCATGCCCACGGCATTTGCAATTCCCTGCCCAAGAGGCCCGGTGGTTGTCTCAACACCTGGAGTGTGACCATACTCAGGGTGACCAGGGGTTCGGCTTCCCCATTGCCTGAAGTTCTTTATTTCATCGAGTTCCAGGTCGTAGCCCGTTAGATACAGCAAACTATAAAGGAGAGCCGAAGCGTGACCACCCGATAATACAAACCTGTCGCGGTTAAACCAGTCTGGATTTTTGGGATTATGCTTCATAATCTTGGTCCAAAGGACATAAGCTGCCGGTGCAAGGCCCATTGGTGCGCCTGGATGACCAGAATTAGCCTGCTGAATCGCGTCAATAGAAAGGGTTCGTATCGTGTTGACGCATGCACTGTCAAGCATTCCCGGTTTCATAGCTCCTGAATCGTTCATTTTATTAGTTCTCTCCTCAAAGGTAAATAAGTTCTGATGTTTGTCAGTAAAGTCAAATTTATATCCATATCCAACCTTGTTTTGTTACAACTGTTTTTTACAGCTTGCAAGTTTTTTGTTTTGATAAAAT
>JAOZSB010000213.1 GCA_029939895.1 Desulfobacterales bacterium | reverse complement strand
ATAGCTCAAATTTTTTGAATTCATAGGAAGCCTCTCCTTATAATACGAATGCAAAGCTATTTGCAGAGCAACAGACCATGGTGCTTTGATTTCGCTATGGTGTAGCTCGAAGTCTGCTCAAGTTACGGGTTAGGTGCAGTTATTTGGCCAAACTTAATTTACATGGATTTTCCTATAGCCTGAATTTGGTAGTGTTGACTACAAATATGTTGGCTACAAAAAAAGTACGCTTCATTGTGATGAACCAAAAAAATTATGTATGAAACAGGGCAGCCATAATCCATTAACGTCCTTTCAGGCTTTGAACTCCCAAGGTGTTAATCAGTTTGTTCACGTCTGTATATTTGAGGTTCATTCCGCCATCTGATACCGGGATCAGGACAAACTTCTTGCCCTGAAGTGCTTCGGCAATCCTGAGTTTTACGAATGCTTCACCGCCAGCACTGCCCAGTGCCTTGTTCATTTCCTGGATACCTTTTGCTTCTGCGATACCCTCGGCAGTAATAGCTTTGGCGATCAATTTCTGTTTTTCATAGTATGCGTCGGCCTTGATTCTGGTTTTTTGATACTCGCCATCTGCATTTGCAACCATTTTGTTGACCACACCCTTTGCCTCTTCCAATTTTCTTTTATATTCTTCAAGTGCTGCATGTTGTGCAGATTTATTTTTTTCAACCCTTTGATCTGCAACTTTCTTGGCCTCAATGGCTTTCTGGTATTCCGGGTTAAATCGGTAATCCTTTGTGAGTACTTTTTCGACAATCACGCCCATGGGAGCAAACATCTTCTGGAGTTCATCCTTGGCTCTCTGGGACTGGGTTTCACGTTTACCTGCCACATAAAATTCTTCGGTCTTCAGTTCGCCAAAAATTTCTCTGGTTCTGGCCCGTGCCACTGTTCTGATAAGTTTATCACGCAGTGTTTCATTGTCGCTTGCTACTGTTTTGAGTATTTCCGGGGCTTTTTTGGGATCAATTCTGTAAGCAATTATTACATCAAGGCTGATGTCGTTGCCGTCGATTGTTTTGAAAAGCAGGTCATCTCTTTCTGCTCTGTCTCCTCGTCCCTTTTGTATTGTCATTTCCAGGTTTTGGAGTTTTGTATCATATGTATGCCAATCGTTTATAAAGGCAAGGAAAAAATAGGTCGAGCCTGGCTGATAAACTTTATCTTCAACCCCCATTTTTCCAGTCAGAGCAAATTTAACCGTTCTGACGCCAACTTCGGTTTCTCCAGTTGTATGTGAAACAATGCAGCCAGTAAGGCCGGTCATTGCAACAAGCAGTATAAGCAGTATTATATTTTTTCTCATTTTGCGCCTCCTTCCCTAACGTCAAAGAGTTTAAGAGCTTTATCAAGGTCAAGTGGATTGACACCGTTTGGTCCATCGCTTGGCAGGATAACGATTTCAAGTCCTTTGTACAGGTCAGCCATTTTAAGCCCAACCATCCTTTCTGCTCCCTTGCCCTTCAGTGCCTCATTTTTCAGCCGGACCTTTTCTGCCTCAGCAAGTTTAACCAGGAGGTTAGCCTCGGCTTGTTTTTTTCTAAAATAAAGATTCATAGCAGCCTTTTTTTTGGTTACATATGCATTGCCCTTGGCTACCTGGACATCGACCGATACACGGCCTTCCTGGACTATTTTAGTTAGCTTTGCTTCTTCGGTTGCTGCCCGGGCTTCTGCCTGGTTTTTGAAAACAAGCTGATCCTTCAGCTTTTTTTCCTCAATATTTCGTTGAATTTCGTCACTGTACTTGAAATATCTGACAAGGACATGTTCAACCATCAGTCCCTTTTCTTGAAGTTCAATATTGAGAAGCCTTTTTGCATCTGATGCCTTATCTACACGCAGGCGGCTATTATAGAATGCCTCGGTTGTTAGCTCGCCAAGTGTTGATTTCAGTTTTGGCTCAGTTTTTGGGATTATTCCATTGTCCTCGAACAGCGAGCCTGGGCCTATTTTTGTAAAAACGAGGTAGGGATCAACGATTTTATAAATGATAGAAATATCTACATCCACAAAAAAACCGTCCGATGTTTGAATATGTGCTGCCCGTTCTTTTCTGGCATATAAAGAGGCTGTCTTTGGGTAATTGGTAAGTTCCAGAAGTTGCAGATCCTTTGGTAGTCTGTGCATCTCGTGGAACCCTGGCATCACAAAGTGGAGTCCAGTATTGTAGGCTTTGTTCTGAACACCTCGATTAAGGCCAATTTTTACGACCTTTATTCCATATTCGTTTGGCCTCACATATTCCAGGCACATATTGTAAAGGATGAGTAAGGCTACAAAGACTACTACAACCAGTTGGAAAAGAAAAAATAGCTTTGACCTGCCTGAAAAACCCCTGAAAATGGACCGTATTGCGTCCATTGGGTTGGCTTCTGCATTAGTTGCCATAATAGAATCTCCTAATAAATTTGATAGAAACAACGAAGCTTCCTGCTTGTTTACCCCTGTGGCCTGGTTATGAAATAAGCAAAAAAATCTCCTGATAAACTGAAATTATGGTTCAATATTTACGTTAATATTTTTTATATTTGTCAAATAAGTGAATTGTCATTTTGGGCAAAATTGAAATACCCGATAATAAAAAAATAAAGCCCCATGGGACCGAGGATTACTTCAGTATATGCGTTTAATGGTATATGTTTGAAAAGATATTATATAAGACTTATGGGTGTCAAATAAAAAAGTTGCTTTTTTATTATTATTATAAAAAACTATTCGATTTCCCTGCCAAAAGGCACGGAATAAACCATATTGGGATCACGGTTGTGAAGGTCGCATCATGGCGACGAGAAACAGTTCCGCCGCCATAAAGGGTGAATCTTTGGCGGCGGAATTCAGTCAAAATAATTATTTAATTTGAAGTTTTTCCAACTTTTTTATTTTTTTGATGAGAGTATCTAATTTAGAAGTAAGATCTAATACTTCTTCTTTTGTGGCAAGGTTCATTACGCTAAGAACTTTTTTTATTCGCTGATCCATGGCAATGGACATCCAATCCCTGAGTTTGTTGGAATAGGTCATTAGCTCATTTTTCAGTTTGTTGCCATCGGAGCTGGAGATTTCCTTGTTTTTAACAAGAACGCTTACAAATTTGTCTACTTCGTCTTCCGCCATGCTCATGGCACTCTGTAAAATCGCAGCATATTTATCAGCGTATTCAGAGATAGTTCCGCTCCCTTTTTTCAGCAGGTCTGAAATGGCTGTTGGAGAGGGGACTTTCCTTTTTTGTTTTTTCTTTTCTGTCCCGAGCAATTCGGAGACTATTTCTGCTGTTATGTCTTTTTCGCTTTTGCTCTCAACGATAGAAAGCTCTTCGCCGGTTACTAAAAGTTCTTTAAGCCTGTCCCTTGTTATGTATTCCTTCCTGGCTGTATCGTAAAGTCTTCCATTTGCATATCTTTTGATTTTTCGCATTTTAAGCCTCCGGTAAATAATAAATATTATTATAACATACTTATAAGAAAGGTAATTTTATAATGCAAGTAAAAAAATTGAAATTGGTCAAAAAAAGTGAGAAAGAAATTCATAAAAGGAGTAAAAAAAGGGGGGGCTTTTTGTCAATCAGCTTCCGGCCCGGGTGGGCCGGAAGCAAAAAAAAATTATGCAGCGTAGTTCTTGCTTAACTCATCAACTCTTTTGTTGAGATCTGCCATTGCTGCTGTGAGATTTGCAATGTCAGTCTTTGTAGGGATGTTCATTTGGTTGATAACGGCATTAAGTCCTTTTTCCAGATTCTTCTCAATATATTCTTTAGCCTTGGCATCGTTTACAAGTTCTTTGCCTTTTTCAACAAATTCCCTGACCTTATCTTCATTTACATAGGTCTTTCCCTTGGCAACGAATTCTTTTACTTTTGCATCATTTACATAGGTTTTGCCTTTTTCAACGAATTCCTGAATTTTTTCGTCGTTTACATAAGACTTACCCTTTTCAACGAGTTCCTGAATTTTTTCGTCGCTTACATAAGACTTGCCCTTTTCAACGAGTTCCTGAATTTTTTCGTCGTTTACATAAGACTTGCCTTTTTCAACGAGTTCCTGAATTTTTTCGTCGCTTACATAAGACTTGCCCTTTTCAACGAACTCCTGGATTTTTTCATCGCTAACATAGGCCTTGCCTTTTTCATAGTACTCATTGATAAATTCCTGGGCATTTTTTTCTACATCTTTTCTTTTGTCATTTACTTTGTCTACAAGTTCGTTAACCTTTTCATATTTGTCAGAGGCGAACTCTTTACCCTGCTCTACAGCCTTGGCTACATATTTTTCGTTGTAGTCTTTGATTGTTGCAGTAGCTTTTTCCTTTGCATCTTCAATGACGTTGCTTATTGTTTTTTTGTTGTCGGTCATTTTGTGTCTCCTTGCATAAAATTTGAAATAAAGTTTGCTATCAATTTTTGTAAATTTTTAATTATGATTAATAATAATGAATTAATTAACAATTAGAGTCAAAATGTTGACCATAATATGACGCATTGCGTTATGGATGTCAAGGCTGAGTAGAAAAAAAAAGTTAATTTTTATAAAAAAAAAATCTGTTTGGCGGCAAGCAACATGCTGAAATTGTGTACAAATATCAATTGCCACTGTAAATTTGAAACGATATAAAGATAATAAAGACGGACATTTAAGGATACCTGTTCAGACAATTGAGCAAGTAACCCTGCCACTTGCCCCAGGTTGGAGAGCTACTAAAATAAGTATAACAATTTTTTTCGAAAATAAAGTCGTGCTTAAGTTTTTTTGGAATTTACACCTTCACCAAAAAATATTTTTTAAGAACAGGTGAAAAAAATGAAGGTGAAAACAGATATCGCTTTAATAAATTTATTGACGCACGTTATAAGAAACTTTAATCTATATTTTAATTACAACGGAAGCTATCATACTGGTTACGATTTCATTCTTACTTTTTATTCAAATGCAGTATTAACGGAGGTCTGATGGAACCTTTTCACATAATTGCCGCTTTAATGTCCCTTGCTGCTGTTTTTGCATATCTCAACTATCGGTTTCTAAAAATGCCCATGTCCATCGGGCTTATGCTGTTGTCGCTTCTTTTTTCCATAAGTTTTATTGTTCTGGATGCATTTGGAGTGCCTGTGAAGGGGGTTGCAATAAAACTTGTTTCTGGAATTGATTTCAGCAAGGTTCTTCTGGAAGGGATGCTTGGGCTTCTACTTTTTGCAGGTGCGCTTCATGTAAACTTGAACGACCTTGTTGAGCAAAAAATTGAGATAACTATCTTTGCTACCCTCGGAGTGCTTGCATCAACCTTTATGGTTGGTACTGCTGTTTATTATTTTGTTGATGCTATCGGTTTACACCTTGGTTATGTAGAAGCACTGCTATTTGGTGCACTAATTTCGCCGACTGATCCCATTGCAGTGTTGGGAATATTGAAGCAGGCCGGTGCCCCCAAAAGCCTTGAGACCAGAATTGCCGGGGAGTCTCTATTTAACGATGGCTTTGGCGTGGTTGTTTTTCTTGTACTCGTAGAGGCTGCGACTGGCGGGGGTAATGTATCCCCTGGGCATATCGGGCTCCTTTTTGTAGAGGAAGTGGTTGGTGGGGCCATTTTTGGAATTGTGGCTGGATATATTGGCTACAGGCTCCTTAAAAGCGTGGACAATTACCAGGTGGAAGTAATCCTGACCATGGCTCTTGTTCTTGGATGCTACACAGTTGCATTTGTTATGCATATTTCGGGACCCATCGCCATCGTAATAATTGGGCTTTTAATTGGCAATCACGGCAGGCGGTTCGCCATGTCAACAAAAACAAGAGAGCACCTGGATACCTTCTGGGAGCTGGTTGATGAGATTCTCAACGCCGTTCTTTTTGTACTCATCGGGATGGAGGTGCTTGTTCTGAGCCTCAAGGGAAGTTATTTGATTGCCGGTGCAATAGCCGTACCCACGGCACTTTGCGCACGTTTTATCAGTATCGGGGTTCCCGTGACAATACTCAAGAAATGGCGATCTTACGCTCCCAGAGCTATAACCGTTATGACGTGGGGGGGGCTTCGAGGCGGAATTTCAGTGGCGCTCGCCCTTTCCCTGCCGGAATCAGCCGCACGAGAGCTTATCCTGACCATGACATACGTGGTGGTTGTCTTTTCAATACTGGTGCAGGGCCTGACGATAAAGAAGCTTATAAAAAATTAGTATACAAAAACAATTGTAATTAAAGTGGGCAGTCGATATATAAACGAAATGACGGCAGGGCTATTAAGGTGACAGCCTGATCTGAAAAAAATAAATAATGGAATATTGAAACAAAAATGCCCTGTTTTAAATGATGGTTGATGGAAAATATGGTATTAATTAGCAATAAATACAAGGGTTAAGAGGAACGATTATGTCTGAATCAAATGCCACCAAACAATGTCCCTTCTGCAACGAGACCATTAAGGCTGGTGCTATAAAATGCAGATTCTGTCAGGAAATGCTTGATGTCAGCGAAAACATTGAGGCTGCATCCCCGGCAGGCAACACTCCAGCAAAGGAATTTTACAGAGGCAGCCCTTCTCTTGTTGTTCTGATGGGGCCGTTTTTCAAGGGAGCGATTGTGCTTGCTGTGGCTGGCCTTATATCATTTTTCCCATTGGAAATGATCGGTGATCTCGGCAACGACATTGCTGCTATCGCTGCATACAGGATGTGGATTTTTATCGTAGCATTGGTGGTGGTTTTTATTAATGTGGGTTATAAATCACTTGCCGTTAAGTCTATCAAGTATGTTCTCACCAGTGACAGGCTTGAATATGAACGCGGTGTATTTAGCAAGGCAATGGATAACCTTGATATCTTCAGGATAAAAGACATTAAGCTTCAGAGATCTTTTACAGACAGGATTTTCGGTGTAGGGACAATAAAATTGCTAACCTCGGATTCCACACACCCTGAGCTTGATATGGTTAAAATTCGGGATTCAAAAACCGTTTACGAAACTTTAAAAAACGTCAGCCTTGATGCAGACGACAGGCGCAGGGTCGTACATTATGAGTAAAATGTCTGTTGATACTATTAACTTTATGGGGAGTTTTTTTGCTTATTGTTAACCGAACCACATGGATAAACTAAGCAATTGGCTACGATGGTATTTTTAAGTTTATTAAGAGCATGTAGTCCGCTTTGCAAATTAACCAACATCAATCAACTTAAGTTTATTAGGAGCATTTAGTCCGCTTCGCGAATTAACCAACATAAATAAACTTTAAGAAAAAGCCAGAAAGACAAGAGGAAGCGAAAATATTTTGTACGGCACATCGAAAATTTTACAACCGTGCCTGAATGAAAGCTGAATTCGCGCTCAAGATCGAGGCGGAAAAAACAACATAACCACAGGCGTACTCGGTTGTACGCTGAGGATTTATTCAATTTTTCAACGAAGAGATTGTACTCGAAGACAGTTTTCATTCTGGCACATCAATCAACTTAAGTTTATTAGGAGCATTTAGTCCGCTTCGCGAATTAACCAACATAAATAAACTTTAAGAAAAAGCCAGAAAGACAAGAGGAAGCGAAAATATTTTGTACGGCACATCGAAAATTTTACAACCGTGCCTGAATGAAAGCTGAATTCGCGCTCAAGATCGAGGCGGA
>JAOZSB010000019.1:18805-24990 GCA_029939895.1 Desulfobacterales bacterium | reverse complement strand
TAGTTTAGTGTTCTGAGTGGGTGTCAGTAAAAAGTATTTTTTTTAGTGCACATTGCCACTTCTGTTAGCTCTACTTCTATTCTGGTGTCAATTAACAATCGATAGATGCAATAATGGAAGCTTTTTGCTCTAATAATATTTGCTGTTAATCATGTCAAGCTTTATTTGCTAAGGTTTCATGGGACATAAGCCTTTATAAATATAGAAGACAGCATCATTTTAGCCCTAAAGGGGCGACACATATCAGCCCAGGGCGTATGCCCAGGGAGTGATCTTCGACCTGCAATCTTACACCCGTGCATGAATGAAAGCTGAATTCGCGCTCATGGTCGAGGCGGAAAAAAAAACATAACCAGGCCTGGTGTGAAAAAGATGCAAAATATCTTGACTAAACACAGGAATTGGTTATTATTGAACGTTTATTACTTTTAAGGGAATACGTTTTGTTATGGAATTTGAACCAGTTATAGGGCTTGAAGTACACGCGCAGTTAAAGACTGACACAAAGATTTTTTGTGGTTGCTCCACAAAATTCGGTGGAAAACCAAATACTCACACATGCCCGGTATGTTTGGGTATGCCAGGCGTGCTTCCAGTGCTTAATAGAAAAGTTGTAGAATACACAATCAAAATGGCGCTTGCAGTGAACTGTTCTGTGGAAAGGGAAAGCAGGTTTGCCAGAAAAAATTATTTTTATCCTGATCTGCCCAAGGGCTACCAGATATCACAGTATGAGCTGCCGATTTCGCTAAACGGATGGATAGACATAGACCTGGAAAAAGAAACAAGGCGAATCGGAATAACCCGGATACACATGGAAGAGGATGCTGGCAAACTGACCCATGAACTAGGCAGACCTGTCTCTCTTGTTGATCTGAACAGGACAGGCATTCCCCTGATGGAAATTGTAAGCGAACCAGACATCAGGACCCCGGAGGAAGCAGGGGCCTATTTAAGGAAAATCCGTTCAATTCTCAGGTATCTTGATATTTCCGACGGCAACATGGAAGAGGGCAGTTTCCGGTGCGATGCAAATATTTCTATTCGGCCAAAGGGGAGTGTGCCCTTTGGGACTCGTGCAGAAATAAAGAATCTCAACTCTTTTAAGAATGTTGAAAAGGCCATTAATTACGAGATTTATCGCCAGCAGGAGGTTATCCTTGATGGCGGAGAGGTTGTCCAGGAGACCAGGCTTTTTGATCCAGACAAGGTGAAAACGTTTTCCATGCGCGGTAAGGAGGATGCCCATGATTATCGTTATTTTCCAGACCCGGATCTGCTGCCCCTGGTGATTGAAGAGGAGTGGGTCAACCAGGTGCGGGCCGGAATGCCGGAGCTTGGGGATCAGAAAAAGGAAAGATATATTAAAGAATTCAGCCTCTCGGCCTACGATGCCGGAGTCTTGACAGCAAGCCGTGAAACTGCAAATTTTTTTGAGGCGTGTGTTAAAGAGTATAAGGAACCAAAGCAGATTGCAAACTGGATAATGGTCAGCCTTATGGGGCTTTTGAATGCAGAGGGTAAGTCGATTGAGGAATCACCCGTCACTCCAGGGGGGTTGGCAGGGCTTATCCGGCTTATAGATAAAGGAACAATCAGCGGCAAAATCGCCAAGACGGTTTTTGAAGAAATGGCCAAAACAGGCAAGGATCCGGAAACAGTGGTTGAAGAAAAAGGGCTTGTCCAGGTTAGCGACGCCGGTGAACTGGAGACGATAATCAAGGCAATAATTGAAAGCTCTCAGGAGCAGGTTGGCCAGTACAGAGCAGGAAAAACCAAGCTCATGGGCTTTTTTGTGGGACAGGTCATGAAGGAAACCAGGGGCAAGGCAAATCCCAAAATTGTCAACGAAATTTTGAAAAAATTTCTGGATGAATAGGTATATGATCCGGGGTTTGTAATTTTGAAAAGCAGGAAATCAGAACTTCACTGGAGGCAGATTTGAAAAAAATAATAGATTTAAAGATTGTGGCGGTATTCATTGCAATGTTTGTTTCTGCAACAGCTTTTTCAGCTTACGCAGGGCAGGAGAAAATTGCAGTACTTCCTTTTAAAATTAATGCAAAAGAAGACTTGAGTTATCTCAAAGACGGCATATTTGACATGCTTTCCTCTCGTCTCAGCAGCGAAGGAAGTGTGAAGGCTCTTAACAAGGAAGATGCGAATTCCGCACTTTCGCAAATTGTTGGCCCTGTAAATGAATCATCTGTCAAGGTTATGGGTAACAAAATCGGCGTTGAGTATGTGCTTTACGGCAGCATTACGGTTTTTGGCGAGAACGTGAGCCTGGATGCCAGGATGGTGGATGTAAGCGGTGCAAAGGAAACAGTTTCATTCAGCGGAGTCAGCAAGGGGTTTGACGATGTTGTGCCGAGGATCAACGATTTTGCAGCGGATATTAATTACAAGATATTTGGGAAAGGTTCCGGGTATCAGGCCAAGACAACCAATCGTGTAGAGTCTGAAGATAAATCCATATATCAGCACCCTGAAAAACTTTTAAACAAAGGTTACTATGAAGGTTTTGGCCCAAGTAACGACCCGTTTTCTGCGTTTGTCATGAAAAGAGGGTACGGTCAGACTTCGGGGTTTTGGAAAAGCAGGAATTTCAAGTCTAAGATAATTGGCATGGACCTTGGCGATGTGGATAACGACAAAAAAAATGAAGTGGTTTTTATTTCTCCGGAAAAAATATTTGTTTACAGGAATTTTAATAAAAAGTTTGTGAAAGTCTATGACATGGAGGTAAAGGGTTATGTGAAGCTCATTTCCGTAGACGTGGGTGACATGAACAACAACGGAGTGGACGAGATATATATTACTGCTTTTAATGCATCTGCCGGGAAGAACGCTTCTTTTGTATTAGAATGGAACGGCAAGGATCTGGTAAGGATAGCCAGCGAGCTTGGGTGGTATTTTAGAATCCAGAGGTGTCCCAAAAGAGCGCCTGTGCTGTATGGACAAACCAGAGGAAGGAGTGAGGTTTTTTCTGGTGCTGTATTCAGTCTGGTGTGGGTCGGGGGAGGTCTTGAGCGTGGAGAGAAGGTAAGAAAGGATGCCGATATCAGTGTTTACGATTTTACCAAGGCTGATTTTACCAATAAAAAAAGTGATTCCATACTTATTTTTGACGATCAGGACAGAATGCATATGTTTGATCAGAAGGGCAGGCGTGAATGGCAAAGCAATGACCGTTACGGTGGGACCGAGAATCATCTTGAGCAAAAAGCACAAAAAGGGGAGACATCCCGGATATATTTACCTCAGCGGGTAATTATCACCGACATGGATAATGACAACAGACTTGAGGTTCTTCTGATTCAAAGCTTTTCCCTTTCCGGTCGGTTTTTCAGCAAATATAGAAGTTACAGTGGCGGACAGATTATTGCTCTTGGCTGGAACGGTCTGGGAATGGGAGAAATATGGCACACCCGGAAGGTGTCGGGACACATGAGCGATATAACCATTGGAGATTTTGATAACGATGGTGGCATTGATGCTGTTGTGTCTGTGGTTTCAGAGCGTGGCGGCGTGGCCCTTCTGGATCCCAGAAGCTCCTTAATATCCTATGATCTGCTGCCGATGATCGAGCAGGCCAAAGAGATGAAGAAGGAAAGAGACAGGCAGGAGGCGGAAAATAATCAGTAACCGGAATTTTTAAAAATTAAAAAAACTGGTACTGATATAAGTTGTAGTTGCCTTGATTGCTTATGTGTAGATTAATTTTTTTGTTGTAAAGCTTAAATTTCCTATTGATACCGGGTTTATTTTTTTTCAAACCCGGTATCAATAAGGAAATATTCAATAGCAGCTTTTTAGTATTTTTTGTTGTATTTGTTTTAACTATAGATAAAAAGTGTGTCTAAGAAAGAAATATAATTTTCTTACGGCATTATCTTGAGTTTTATCTGTTTTTTTTAATTGACATTGGGATATGTTTTTTGTAACCTACTCATTTCTTGAGCGGGCATAACTCAGTGGTAGAGTGCAAGCTTCCCAAGCTTGGAGTCGCGAGTTCGAGTCTCGTTGCCCGCTCCAGTGGAAGCATTAACGCCTTTGTTTTCAGGCTTTGGTAGAACTTTTGCTCAATGTTTTTTTGGAGATATTTATGGTTCCATAATTGCAAAACGTCGATTTTAAGTGAAGATTCTACAAAGAGGAAATGGGCTTTTTGCGCCCGTTTTTTGTTTTTTAAAAGGACAGTTGATGGCCAGAAACCGTCAGAATAAGAAAAAAGGGCATGGCCCGGCACCTAAAAAGGTGAATAATGAAAAAATTCGGGCCAAAGCCGATAGTATAGTCGCCCCGATATGTGAGGCCGAGGGCATTGAACTGCTTTATGTTGAGTACCAGCGGGAACCGGCAGGATGGATTCTCAGGTTATATATAGACCGTGAGGGCGGTGTCAAATTAGAAGACTGCATTGCAGTGAGCAGGCAGGCTGGCGATGCTTTGGATGTCTATCTTGAGGTTGACATACCATATCGCCTGGAGGTCTCATCGCCAGGAATTGAAAGGCCTCTGGGTAAAGAAAAAGATTTTGAGAAGTTTGCAGGGAGAACCGCCAAGGTTAAGCTCAAAGAGCCTATAGACGGGCGGAAAAATTGTGTCGGAGAAATACTCGGCGCAGCAAGGGGAGAAGTCAGACTCCTGATGGACGGGAAAGAGATGTTAATCCCCATTGAAATGATTGCCAGGGCGAAGCTCAGGGAGTAACGCCACCAAGTAACGGTTGCAGCTTGCAGCCGTAGCGAATTGGAGACTAATCCATGTTATTGTCAGACATCAATCGTGTTATTGATCAGATCAGCCGTGATAAGGGAATCGACAGAACAGTGCTGATTCAAACCCTCGAAGAGGCTTTGAAGTCAGCGGCCAGGAAAAAACTGGGAAGCAAAGTCGATATTGAAGTACAGTTCAACGAAGAGGATGGAGAAATTGACGTATTCCTTTTCAAAGAAGTAGCCGAGGATGTTGTTGATCAAGACCTCCAGATAAGCCTGGAGGACGGCAAAGAGCTTGATTCAGAGTGCGAAATCGGCGACAGCCTGGGCGTACAGATGGACACCTCAACCTTTGGGAGAATTGCGGCGCAGTCTGCAAAGCAGGTCATCATCCAGAAAATGAAGGATGCCGAGCGTAATGTTGTTTATACAGATTTTATTGGCAGGAAAGGCGAAATAATTAACGGTATAGTTCAGCGGATTGACCGTGGCGATATAATCGTCAACCTGGGACAGACCGAGGGTGTCCTGCCAGGCAAAGAGCAGGTGCCAAAGGAATCATACAAAAGGGGCGACAGAATAAGGGCATATATAAGTGATGTCCGTAATGATTCACGTGGGCCACAGATTATTCTTTCACGTGCACATCCGAATTTCTTGATTGATCTGTTTAAAACCGAGGTTCCAGAAATAAGTGAAGGAATAGTCAGCATAATGGGAGCTGTTCGTGAGCCGGGAAGCAGGGCAAAGATAGCAGTTACCTCAAATGATTCAGATATTGATCCTGTTGGCGCATGTGTAGGAATGAAGGGTAGCAGGGTTCAGAACGTGGTTCAGGAGCTAAGGGGCGAAAAGATAGATATTATACCCTATCATATTGATGCAGCCCGTTATGTGTGCAATGCTCTTGCTCCTGCTGAGATCGTCCGTGTAATAATTGACGAAGAGAGCAGGACCATGGAAGTAATTGTGCCGGATGAGTTTCTTTCGGTTGCCATTGGCAAGAAGGGCCAGAATGTAAGGCTGGCTTCCAAGCTTTGCGGCTGGCGGCTTGATGTTACAAGTGACTCCACTTACAGTAAGGCCATGAAGGACGGTTACGATTCATTGCTGTCACTCGACGGAGTGAATATGTCCGTTGCAGATTCTTTGATAGGTGAGGGTATTTTATCAGCAGAAGACCTTGCTTCAGTACCTGTTGAAGATCTCTTGAAAATGAATGGCATGACAGAAGATATTGTAGAAAGAATTGTAAAGGCGGCAGGCAGCACACCGGCAGGCGGCTTTAAAAAAGATGCTGTTGAAGATACTGAAAAAAAGGCTGTGGCTGAATTAAGCAAAGAAGAAGCAGGCAGCGAAGAAGAAGCAGACAGCAAAGAAGAAACAGGCAGCGAAGAAGATACAGACAGCGAAGAAGATACAGACAGCGAAGAAGATACAGACAGCGAAGAAGATACAGAC